>JAOUEA010000105.1 GCA_029858935.1 Actinomycetota bacterium | reverse complement strand
TGCATCGGGCAACCTCGATCTCACGAAGCCGAACGGCAAGGACACGCTGCTCGAGGCCCTCGCCTACAAGGGCGGGAGCGACATCAAGGGGAAGGCTCAGATCCTGCTGCGGGCGGCCGTCGCCGGTCTGCTCAACGAGAGGTTCTTCGGTTCGGACTACCCGCCGCACGCGACAGTCACCGCCTTGATCCAGGAAGTGAACGCGACCCTGGCCACATGCAACGGGGGCGCGTACACGACCAAGGCAGCGGATCTGGACTTCTGGAACAACGGGATCCACTGATCGATGCTTGCGAAAATGCGGCCGGGCCGCGAGGGCCTGGTCGCTCTCATCTCCGGGAAGGTTATCTTCCTTGATCCATCAAGAAGAGGGAGATGACGGTGAACGATAGTAGACGTAGCGTCGGTGGAGGCATCGTCCTGATCGTGTCCGGCGGAGTGATCGTCGTCGGCTCCTTCCTTGATTGGTTCACCATCAGCACGGGCGTCATCGGATTCCAGGGCGGACGAGTTCCAGCGGCCTATTCGGGTATCGAGGCAGGCGGGCTCGGTATGGCTGCTCTCATTGCCGGTGCATCGATCGCGGTCGCTGGCGTGGTACTGCTGGCCACGCGTTCGACCCGAGCCGCTTGGGTCGTCACGATCGTCGCGGGCCTCGTTGCCGTAGGGATCGGGGCGTACGAGCTGACCCAGCTCGATTCCGCGTTCGTTGACGTCGCAGCCTCGAACGCGGCGAACAACAAACTTCCAGCTGAGAAGATCACCGACCTGCTCACTCGGCTGATCGATTCCGGTCAAGTGAACGTCGATCCGGGCATGGGGTTGTATCTGGTGTTGGCCGGTGGCGTCGCTGCGCTCATCCTCGGTGCAGTCGGGATCTTCCAAGCGGATCGCGGTGCGCACGCTCCTGCTTCTTCCGCGAAGGCCTACGAGGCTCCGAGGTTCTTGGTTCCAGGCGACCCTGAGAGCCCCGGTGGGGGCACCTCGCCCTCTCTCGGCCCCGACGGTCTCTAGGCGGGCGCAGGCGCAGCCGACCGTTTCGCACGCTTGTGCTCGTACATGCGCGCGTCTGCCCAGGTGATGAGTTCGTCGGCCGTGATCGGGCGGATCGGGTCGAATACCGCAGCCCCGATCGAGAGCGAGAGCGTGAACGGGCGCCCCGGGAGCCTGTTCGCCGACTCGACCGCTCCGAGGAGACGCGAGATGGCGACTTCGGATGTCGCGGCGGACTCGCCGGTCAGCATCACGCAGAACTCGTCGCCTCCCAGGCGGGCGGCCACGTCCGAGGTCCGGAACGTGTCGCGGAGCAGGGCTCCGGTCTCTGCGAGCATCTCGTCGCCGACGGCGTGGCCCATCGCGTCGTTCACGGCCTTCAAGCCGTCGACATCGATGAACAGCAGCGCCACGGGTTCGCGGTGTCGACGAGCGAGTTCCAATTGGTGCTCGAGCAACGGCATCAGGCCGCGGCGGTTCACCAGCGACGTGAGGGGATCCACGCTCGCGAGGCGCTGGAGCTCGTCTCTGAGCTCGATCGCGAGGGTTCCGCTTCGGACCAGGGCTCGACCGAGGCGGCCGATCTCATCCTCCGCGTCGTCTGGCTCGACCATCGACTCTCCGAGCTCGAGTCGACTGACGTTCTCCTCGACACGCGCGAGGCGCCGGATGGTGCGCTCGTTGAACCCCAGCACCACCACGAGGGCGAGCAACATGCCGGCCGGCGCACCTGCGACCGCGACCAGGAAGGCGACGCGCCGCGTGCGGTCGGCCTCCCGGCGAGAGGATTCGATCGTCAGCTGTTGCTGCCTCGTCATGGTGTCGAGGAGGCCCCGGATCTCTTCCATCACGATGCGTCCCCGAACGAGCAGCGGCACCAGCCTCGATCTCTCGGCGGAGAGCTTGCTCGCGTCGGTCCGAAGTCGTTCGAGGATGTCGATCCGCCGCTTGACGAGCTCGCGGAGCCGCAGCATCTGATCGCGCCCACGCTCGTGCTCCACGGCGAGCTGGAGGCGCTGCAGGTTCTCGGCGATGACGCCAGAGCCGTCCCAGTACGGGTCGAGGAACCTTTCGTCTGCGGTGAGCAGGTAGCCACGGACCCCGGTCTCGACATCGACCAGGTTGTCGAGCACCGCGGTTATGCGTTCCTCCACGTGATAGGCGTGCGCCACGCGCGCGTCCTTTTCCTCCGACTGGCGGAGGGCGCCGGACGTCAAGACCGTGGTGGCCACGAGCATGAGCAGGGGCACCGCGAGGACGACGAGCGCCTTGCTCTTCAACGACATCGTGCGAACGTTCATCTCGATCAGGAAGTCGGCATGCTTCACCGTGCCCTTGACTTCGTCGGTGCGACGAACGCGCTCGTCGGAGGGTTGTCTACCGACCGGTAGAGAAGGCATAATCTGCCACGTGGTAGAGGCGCGGGAGCCCGCATCCGCATCGATCGTCGACGCTCTGTCGGGCAAGACGATGTTGCTGACGGGGGTGACCGGCTTCCTCGCACAGGTCGTCTTCGAGCGCCTGCTGGCCGAGTTCCCCGAGACACGCGTCGTGTTGCTCGTGCGCAGCCAGACCGGGGCCACGAGCCGCGAGCGGGTCGAGTACCTGTTCCGCAAGTCCGCCTTCGACACCCTGCGCGAACGGGTCGGCGAGGACGGCCTCAAGCAAATGCTCCGCGACCGTGTGGAGGTGATCGACGGCGACTTCGGCAAGGGCGAGCCAGCGGTGCCCGGTGGCATCGACGTCGCCATGCACTCCGCGGCGGCCGTGAGCTTCGACCCTCCGATCGACGAGGGGTTCCTGACGAACCTGCAGGGTGCGATGAACCTCTACGGAGGGGTGATCGCGGGGGGATCGACGCCCGCCCTCGTACACGTCTCGACGGCCTACGTGGCCGGTGTGCAGAAGGGCGTGATCCCCGAAGGTCCGCTCGAGCATCGGGTCGACTACCGGTTGGAGCTCGAGCTCGCGGTCGCTGCCCGGGGCGATGTGGAAGCCGCAAGCCGCAAGCCGGAGATGCTGAACGCCTTCATGGACTCGGCTCGCGACGAGCATTCCCGTGCCGGCCCCAGGACCGTCGCCGAAGACGCCGAGGAGCGACGACAGAAGTGGGTGACGAAGCGCCTCGTCGAGTACGGGCGCACGCGGGCCCGATCGCTCGGGTGGCCGGACGTCTACACGTTCACCAAGGCGATGGGTGAGCGGGCGGTCGAGGAACTCGCGGCAGAGGCGAGCCTTCCGCTCAGCATCGTGCGTCCGTCGATCATCGAGTCGTCGTACACGCACCCGTTCCCCGGCTGGATCGACGGGTTCAAGATGGCCGACCCGATCATCCGCGCCTATGGGCTGGGCCAGATCCCGGAATTCCCGGGCATCGCGGAGGGCATCATCGACATCATCCCGGTCGACTTCGTCGTGAACGCGCTGCTCGCGGTCGCTGCGAATCCCCCGGCTCCTGGCGACGTGAACCACTACAACGTGAGCTCAGGTTCACGCAATCCCTTGCGCTTCTTCGAGCTGTACGAATGGATCCGCGCGTACTTCGAGGAGCACCCGCTGCCCGAGCGGGGGCGTGGCGAGCACAAAGTGCCCACGTGGGACTTCCCGGGCAACCTCACCGTCGAACGCATGCTGCGCCGAGCCGAACGGCTGACCGACATCGCCGAAAAGGTCGTGACCCATCTGCCCAAGTCGAAGTCGATGCGTGACGCGGTGCGCCGCGTCGATCGTGACAAGGCCCGCGTCGACTTCGTGAAGCGGTACAGCGACCTCTACGGCATGTACACCGAGACAGAGGTCGTGTACACCGACGACCGTACGCTGGCCCTGTTCGAGTCGCTCGCCGCCGACGACAAGGCGAGGTTCCCGTTCGACGCGGCTATGGTCGACTGGAAGTACTACCTGCAGGACGTGCACTCGCCGGCTGTGACGCAGTCGCTGCGCGAGCTCTCCAAGCGCGATCGCGATCGCCCCACCGTGGCGATCCGCGAGCGCGAGGAGCCCGTGCTGGCGCTGTTCGACATGGAGGGCACGATCATCACGTCGAACGTCGTCGAGAGCTACGTGTGGGCGCGCATGGCCGACCTCACGCCCGAAGAGTGGCCGCGCGAGCTCGCGAGCGTGTTCGGCCGCATCCCCGGATACCTGCAGGTCGATCGCCGCGACCGCGGGGACTTCCTGCGCACGTTCTTCCGGCGATACGAGGGAGCCAGCGTCGAGGGCATCGATCGGCTCGTCGCCGACCACGTGGCGGAGTTCATGTTGCAGAAGGCGAGCGCGGCCGCGATCCGGCGCATCCGGGAGCATCGCGCCGCCGGCCACCGCACGATCCTGATCACGGCCGCCGCCGAAGCCTTCGTGCGCCCCCTGTCGCCGCTGTTCGATGTCGTGATCGGCGCCGAGCTCGAGGAGCGCGACGGTCGGTACACGGGGTTCATGTCGGCGCCACCCCTCGTCGGGGAGGCACGCGCTGCCTGGCTGCGCCGCTACTGCCTGCTGGAAGACGTCGAGCTGCGGCACTCATACGCCTACGCCGACTCCTACTCCGACCTGCCCTTGCTGCGCGCGGTCGGCAACCCGGTCGCCGTCTCGCCCGATGCCTCGCTCTACCGCTACGCGCGGCGACGCCGGTGGCCGATCGAGGAGTGGGGCATGACCAGGGGCATGCCGCGAGTGCGGTTCCCCAGACCGGCGGTGCGCACATGAGCCTGGGGTGCAGCTGATGGCTCTCGCCCTCGAGTACTTCCGGTCGATGCCGCGGTACGTCGGCTCTCGCATCGCCGGGAAGCGGGTGCCGGGACTCGTTGCCGGTGGGCCGTTGGCTCCGCTCCGCCTGACGACCAAGACCGACCCCGAGCTCACCCGCGAAGGGTGGGCGCGCTTGAAGCCCACGCTCGCCGGTATCTGCGGCAGCGACCTCTCGACGATCGCCGGCGCCTCGTCGTTCTACTTCTCGCCGCTCGTGTCGATGCCCTTCGTGCCCGGGCACGAGGTCGTCGGCGAGCTCCTTGACGATTGCGGCGACCACGCAGCCGGTCAACGGGTCACTCTCTCCTCGGTGTTGGGGTGCGCGGCGCGCGATCAGGCCGAGCTCTGCGAACACTGCGCCGCGGGTGAATACGGGCGATGCGATCGGGTCACCGTGGGGTCGCTGAAGCCGGGTCTGCAGACGGGCTTCTGCTCGAGTACCGGCGGTGGGTGGAGCCGCATGATGCTCGCGCACCGATCGCAGCTGTGGGCGGTGCCCGATGGCATCGACGATCGCACGGCCGTGCTGATCGAGCCGCTCGCGACCGCGATCCACTCGGTGTTCCGCGCCCGCATCCCCGAGGGGGCCGACGTGCTCGTGATCGGCTCCGGCACCGTCGGCCTGTTGACCCAGGTCGCGTTGCGGCGGTTCGCGCAGCCCGGGCGGGTGATCGTGGCCGCCAAGCACACGGCTCAACGTGCTGCCGCGAAGATGGCAGGCGCCGACGAGGTCGTGCGCCCGGAGCACGCCTTGAAGGCCGTTCGGCGAGCGGGCCACGCTGTGAAGCTCACCCCCGAACGCGGACAGGAGTTCCTGCTCGGCGGCACCGACGTCGTGTTCGAGTGCACGGGCTCGAAGAACGCCCTCGATATGGCCCTGCGCACCACGAAGGCAGGCGGAAGGATCGTGGTGAGCGGCATCCCGTCGCCGGGCGCCGACCTCACCCCGCTGTGGTTCCGGGAGCTCGAGCTCGTCGGCGCCTACACGACAGGCATGGAGGAGACCTCGGCGGGCCGTCGCCACTCGTTCGCTCTCGCGCTCGAGCTCGCGACGCAGATCGGCCCGATGCTCGCCCCGATGGTCGGCGCCACGTACCCACTCGGCCGGTGGCGGGACGCGATCGATCACGCGATGTCGGCCGGCCGCCTCGGCACGTTCAAGATTGCGTTCGCCCCGCAAGCATCCACGACCTAGGAGAGACGAAGCGATGCCCAGACCCGGATTCGTGTTGCAGGTGGACGAGCGGACGCCACCACTGCTCGTGCCCGAGGGCGAGGGCTTCCGCATGCAGAAGTTCCCGCTCGGCACGCGTGTGGTGTACCCGCCCGACCCGCTGCCCGGAGTCCGTGACGTGCCGTCGGCCGTTCGCCACGCATTGCTGAACCCGGTCGGCGACTCGAAGCCGCTGCCGGAGCTGCTGTTCCCGGGCATGCAGCTGACGATCGCGGTCGACGACATCTCGATCCCGCTGCCGCCGATGCGAACGCCCGACATCCGCCAACCCATCCTCGAGCACGTGATCGAGCTCGCAGCGCGCAGCGGAGTCGAGGATGTCGAGCTGATCGTCGCCACGGCGCTGCACCGGCGCATGACCGCGGCCGAGATCCGCCGCGCGGTCGGTGAGCGGGTCTACCGTTCGTTCTACCCCGAACACCTGAAGAACTTCGACGCGGAAGACCCGCAGGGCCTCACCCACATCGGCATGACCGACGAAGGCGAGGACGTCGAGATCTCGAAGCGCGCCGCGGAGAGCGACCTGATCGTCTACGTCAACATCAACCTCGTCGCGATGGACGGCGGGCACAAGTCCGTCGCGGTCGGCCTCGCCGGGTACAGGAGTCTGAAGCATCACCACAACGTGCACACGATGATGCACTCGAAGTCCTACATGGATCCCCGCGAGGGTCACAGCGCGATCAACGACTCGGTGAACCGCATGGGCCGTGTGCTGCGCGATGCGGGAGTGAAGATCTTCCAGATCGAGACCACGGTGAACTCGGAGACGTTCCCGTCGAACCTCGGTTTCCTGAACAAGCGCGAGTGGGAATGGGGCGCCTCCGATCAAGCCATGATGATGGCCGCGAAGAAGGCCAACGACGTGGCCCCTCCGCGCGTGCGGCGAGAGTTCTTCCGACGCATCGAGGCTCCCTACAAGCTCACGGGCGTGAACGCCGGCGAGGTCGAAGCCGTGCACGAGCGCACGCTCACGAATCTGCATCGTCAGCAACTCGTCGAGGTCCAGGGCCAGGCCGACGTGCTGATCATGGGCGTGCCCTACCTGGGGCCCTACAACGTGAACTCGATCCTGAACCCGATCCTCGTGCACTGCCTCGGGCTCGGGTACCTGTTCAACATGTACCGCAACAAGCCACTCGTGAAGCAGGGCGGCGTGATCATCCTGCACCACCCGGTGCCGTGGGAGTTCCATTCGATCCATCATCCGAGCTACATCGACTTCTTCGAGGAAGTGCTCGCCGAGAGCACCGATCCCAAGACGATCGAGACGAAATTCGAGGAACGCTACGCGACCGACCCGTGGTATGTGCACCTGTACCGCACGAGCCACGCCTATCACGGCGTGCATCCGTTCTACATGTGGTACTGGGGGGCGCACGGGCGCGACCACGCCGGCGACGTGATCTTCGTCGGCGGGAACCCTTCGAGCGTCGCCCGTCTCGGCTACCGGCGTGCGGACTCGATGCGTGACGCCCTGGAGATGGCCAAGGACACCGTGGGGTCGTCGCCGTCCATCACCTACTTCCACGCGCCGCCCGTGATGATCGCCGACGTGCACTGAGGAGTCTGAGCGATGGGTGTTCGCGACGAGCTGAAGACGATGGCCGAAGGGTTCCGGTGGGGACGCCGGCCCATGGTGCCCCGAAGTGCGGAGCCTCACACGCCGCCGCGCGAGGACCCGGTGTTCCCGACCGACTGGGCGCGATCGGGCGCCGGTACCGCCGCCCGGCTGGTGATCTTGAACGTGGGGCTCGGACCGCTGCTCCGCAGCCAGGTCGCCCTGCGCGTCTACGGCCTGGAACACCTCAGCGCGCTCGACGGCGGCGTCATCTTCTTCTCCAACCATTCGAGCCATCTCGACGCCACGATCATCATGACCGTGTTGCCCGACAGGCT
>JAOUEA010000104.1 GCA_029858935.1 Actinomycetota bacterium | reverse complement strand
CGCCGACCTGGTGGCGCGCGATCTGCCCGACGCCGTCGTCGGTCAGGCGGGGTGGTCGGGATACCTCGCATTCGATCACACGAACTCGATCGGATCGAACCTCGAGCTGCGACGGGCGCTGGCTCATGCCGTCGATCGAGAGACGCTCGCCACGGCCATGGCCGCGAATCTGATCGTGGCCACCGGAGGCATCGTTCCTCCCTCGCTCCAGGGTCACACCCCCGACATCTCGCTCCGCTTCGACCCCGACGTGGCCCGGGCCTGCTTCGATCGCGCCGGCGTCGAGGGGGACATCGCGGTGGCGTTCCTCGAGGACGACCGCGAGATCCTCGCGCCGGTGTTCGCTTCGTGGAGGTCCGTGCTCGGCGTGGCGGTCGGCGAGCGCCCCTGGACGCTGGCGGAGCTCGCGACGATGCCACCACCGCGCGAACAGGCGCCCATCTACTTCACGGGCTGGCTCCCCGGCTACGCAGACCCGGAGTACTTCCTGCGATTGTTGTTCCACTCCCAGAGCCGGACCAACGAGGGTGGCTTCGAGCACCCCCCATTCGACGACCTGATCGAACGAGCACGCCAGGAACGGAGTGACCGGGGCCGCCTCGCGCTCTTCCACGATGCCGATCGCATGGCGGTGAGCGACCGCGTCGCCGTCATCCCGCTCGTGTACGGCCGGAGCCTGGCGGTGCTGAAGCCGACGGTGCGTGGCTGGTGGGAATTCGGCAAGACCTCGGCGAACTTCGCCGACCTCACGATCGACCCCGCGACGCAGACCGATCGCTCAGTCGACTGAGGGGAACGCGTCGTCGGCGAACGAGCGCATCACGTGTTCGGCTCCGGCGTGCTGCAGCTGCTCGACCGAGTACTCGCCGGTCGCGACCCCGACCGCCATCGCGCCCGCCCCGTGCGCGGCCTCGATGTCCCTCGGCGTGTCGCCCACCACGAGCACCTCGCCCGGGTCGATGCCGTGGCCCGAGAGCGCCTCGGCTCGAGCGATCGCGGCCTTGGTGAGGTCGCTGCGCACCGATGAGTCGCTGCCGTAGCCCCCGAACAGGAAGAACCTGCCCAGGCCGGCGCGCGAGATCTTGATGTGCGCCGCGCCCTCGATGTTGCCGGTGACGAGTCCGAGGAGCGTGTCGGCCCCGACGAGTCGCTCGAGCAGGTCGTGCACCCCGGGCATCGTGCGGTACCCGGTCGACTCGTCGACCTCGACCGGCAGTCGCAGCACGTACCGCATCATCAACCGGATCACCTCGTCGGTCGTCGGCTCGCGTCCGAGCGTTCCCTTGAAGGTCTCCCGCGCGACCACAGGGTCGGTCATGCCGACTTCGCTGAACTTGCGGATGTCGCCGTCGACGCCGAAGGCCTCCTGGAAGGCGTAGGACCAGCTGCGACCGCCGGCTCCTCCCGTGTCGATCAAGGTCCCGTCGACGTCGAACAGCACGACCCGGCGCTCGGTCATTCCGCGCGCTTCCTGACCGCGACGCGCGCGGGTCCGCCGTCGCCGTCGACGATGCGCAGCGGCATCACCACGAGGTCGTACGCGCCCTGGTCGACCTGCGCCAGGTTCAGGCCCTCGACGATCACGACATCGTTCGACAGCAAGGTCACGTGCGTCGGATGCCCCCGCGTGCCGCGGGCCTCGATCCCGAGGAAGTCGATGCCGACCAGCTTGAGACCGCGATCCACGATCCATCGCGCGCCGTCGGCGCCCACGCTCACGTACGAGTCGGGGAACACGGCAGACGATGCCCCCCAGAGTTTCGAGTTGTCGGTGCGCAGCAGCAGGCGGTCTGCGCCGGTAGGAACGCCGAGCGACTCGAGGTCGCCGGCGCCCAGCGCACCGTCGCGACCCGTCGCGTCGGCCACCCAGCAGGGGCCGATCAACACGTCGAGGGGCGTGCGGTCGATGCCCGCGCCGCGGTGCACGAAGTGCACCGGCGGGTCGACGTGGGTGCCGGAGTGCGTGCCGAGGCGCAGCTCGCTCACGTTCGCGCTGTCGCCGCCGGCGATCCGTTGGATCGCGAGCAGCTCGACGGGTGGATTCCCGGGGTAGGTGAGCAGGGCTTCGGAGATCGGCAGCGACACGTCGACCCAGCCGGTCACGTGTGGTGCACTCCTGCAGGGCGCGTGCGCAGGTGCCAATGGTGGGGCTCGATCAGGTCGTCGGACTGCGACGGGCCCCACGAGCCCTGTTTGTAGAAGAACAGTGGCGACGGCCGTTCGAGCATGGGCGTCACGATCTCCCATGCCCGCTCGACGCCGTCCTCGCGCGTGAACAGCGTGTGGTCGCCATCCATCGCGTCGTGCAGCAGGCGCTCGTACGCCTCGGCGAGCGCGTGCGTGAACGACCGGTCGTAGTCGAAGTCCATCCGCACGGTCTGTAGCTCGTATCCCGGTCCGGGCATCTTGGCCTGGAACGCGAGCGAGATGCCTTCGTCTGGCTGCACCCTGATCGTCAGGTGGTTCGACGGGATGTGGTCGAGTTCGAGCTCCCGGAACAACACGTCGGGGGCCTGGCGCAGGTACACGGCGATCTCGGTGTTCCGCTCGGGGAGCTTCTTGCCGTGGCGCATGTAGAACGGCACGCCGTCCCAACGCCAGTTGTCGACCCACAGCTTCGCGGCCACGAACGTCTCCGTCTGGCTCTTGGGGTCGACGCCGTCCTCCTGGCGATACCCGTCGTACTGGCCGCGGACGACGTCGGCCGGATCGATCGGTCTCACCGCCCGCAGCACCTTCACCTTCTCGTCACGGAAGGCCTCAGCCTCGAGCTCGCGAGGCGGCTCCATCGCGAGGAACGCGAACACCTGCAGCATGTGGTTCTGCAGCAGGTCGCGGGTGGCCCCGGCGCGCTCGTAGTAGCCCGCGCGCCCCTCGACCCCGATCGACTCCGCCACGGTGATCTGCACGTGGTCGACGGCGTCGCGGTTCCACACACGTTCCCAGATGGAGTTCGCGAAGCGGAAGACCACGAGGTTCTGAACGGTCTCCTTGCCCAGGTAGTGGTCGATGCGGAACACCTGTGGCTCGGTGAACGCCGTGTGGATCTCGGCCGACAGTGCCTTGGCCGAGTCGAGCGAGTCCCCGAACGGCTTCTCGATCACGATGCGCGCGTTCGGGGTGTTGGCTCCGATCGAGCCGAGGCCCTTCACGATCGTGGGGAACGCCCCCGGCGGCACCGCCAGGTAGTAGAGCCGGCCTTCGTTGCACCCGAGGTCGTCGTCGGCGTGGGCGAGGGCGTCTCGAAGCCGGCCGAGAGCAGCATCGTCGTCGAAGGTGCCCGAGATGAACGAGAGCGAATCGGCGAAAGGCTTCCACACGTGGTCGTCGAGCGGCATGCGGGAATAGGTTTCGATCGACGACTTCGCGTGCTCGCGGAACATGTCGTCGTTCCAGTCGTCCATCGAGAATCCGATCACGCAGTAGTGCTCGGGGAGCAGTCCCGCCACGGCCAGGTTGTACAGGGCCGGGATGATCTTCTTCTTCGCGAGATCGCCGCTCGCGCCGAATACGACGATCGCTTGTGGATTGGGTGGGCGCAGCGTCATCGATCAGCTCTCCTCGGGTTGGCGCAGACGACGGTACCGGCGGATCAACCCGAGCGTCGATGGGTCGTGTGAACCGACGGCCGGCTCCTCGTCGGCCTGCAGTTCGGGCAACACCCGCAGCGCCAGCGACTTGCCGAGTTCCACGCCCCACTGATCGAAGGAGTCGATGTGCCAGATGGTGCCCTTCGTGAACACCTCGTGCTCGTAGGTCGCGATCAGCTGACCCAGGGTGCGCGGAGTGAGCGCCGTCGCCACGATGGTCGAGGTCGGATGGTTGCCGGCGAACGTGCGCGCAGCCACCTGGTGTGCCGGCACCCCTTCGGCCTCGACCTGCTCGCGGGGCTTGCCGAACGCCAGTGCCTCGGTCTGCGCGATGAAGTTCGCCATCAGCAGGTCGTGATGCCCGGTTACCGGATCGGTCGGGCGCGCGAAGCCGATGAAGTCGGCCGGCACGAGCCGCGTCCCCTGATGCAGCAGTTGGTAGTACGCGTGCTGGCCATTCGTACCCGGTGTGCCCCAAACGATCTCGCCGGTGTCGTAGGTGGTGGCGTCGCCGTCGAGATCGATCGACTTGCCGTTGGATTCCATCTCGAGCTGCTGCAGGTAGTCGGCGAACTTCGACAGATGGTGGCTGTACGCAAGGATCGCCTTCGTCTGCGCCCCCATGAACGTCGAGTACCAGACGCCGAGCAGCCCCATCAGCACGGGCATGTTCCGTTCGAACGGCGCCGTGCGAACGTGCTCGTCGATGTCGTGGAACCCCGCGAGCATCTCCCGGAACGCTTCGGGTCCGATCGCGATCATCAGCGAGAGTCCGATGGCCGAATCCATGGAATACCGGCCGCCGACCCAATCCCAGAAGCCGAACATGTTGGCGGTGTCGATGCCGAACGCGCGCACCTTGTCTTCGGCCGTCGAGACCGCCACGAAGTGGCGCTCCACCGCGGCCTCGTCCCCGAGTCCGGCGATCAGCCAATCACGCGCGCTGCGCGCGTTCGTGAGCGTCTCGATCGTGCCGAACGTCTTCGACGAGATGATGAACAGCGTCGAGGCGGGGTCGAGGTCGCGCGTGGCTTCGGCGATGTCGGCGCCGTCGACGTTCGAGACGAACCGATAGGTCATCGATCGATCGGTGTGGTCCCGAAGCGCCTCGACCGCCATCTTCGGTCCGAGGTCGCTGCCGCCGATGCCGATGTTCACCACGGCACCGATGCGCTCGCCCGTGAAGCCGGTCCACTCGCCCGCTCGAACCCGATCGGCGAAGGCGCTCATACGATCGAGCACCCTGTGTACGTCGGCCACGACGTCGTTGCCGTCGACCTCGATGCGGGCCCCACGAGGAGCACGGAGGGCCACGTGCAACACTGCGCGATCCTCGGTGACGTTGATGTGATCGCCCGCGAACATCGAATCGATGCGCTCGCGCACGCCGGTCCGCTCGGCGAGCGCAACGAGCAGCCGTATCGTCTCGTCGGTGATGATGTGCTTCGAGTAGTCGAGGAAGAGCTCCCCGGCCTCGACCGAGAATCGCTCGGCGCGAGAGGGATCGTCGGCGAAGAGCCCTCGAAGGTGGGCCCGTCGCATCACCTCCGCGTGGGCGCCGACGGCGGCCCACTCGGCAGTGTCGGCGATCTTCACGCCGCGCCCCCGGGCTTCTCGTCGTGACCGCCGAACTCCTTGCGCATGGCCGAGAGCACGCGGTTGGCGAAGTCGGCCTCGCCACGGGACTCGAAGCGGTCGAACAACGCCGCCGACAACACGTGCACCGGCACCCCTTCGTCGATGGCAGCGAGCAGGGTCCAACGCCCTTCTCCGGAGTCGGAAACGCGCCCCCCGAATCCCTCGAGATCCGGGTCGGCCAGCAGCGCTGCCGCGGTGAGGTCGAGCAGCCACGAGCTGATCACGCTTCCCCGACGCCACACCTCGGCGACTTCGGTGGTATCGATGTCGTACCGGTAATAGTCGGGGTCGCGAAGCGGGGTCGTCTCGGCGTCGGTGTCGCGCTCTTGACTGCCGGCGTTCGCGTGCCGCAGCACGTTCAGCCCCTCGGCATAGGCCGCCATCAGCCCGTATTCGATGCCGTTGTGCACCATCTTCACGAAGTGGCCCGCGCCCGCGGGACCGCAATGCAGATATCCGGCCTCAGCCGTGGTCGCCGTCTTCGACGACGACCTTCCCGGCGTGCGCGGCGCTGTCTCGACCCCCGGCGCCAGGGCTGCGAAGATCGGATCGAGGTGAGCGACGATCTCCGGTTCTCCACCGATCATCATGCAGAACCCACGCTCGAGTCCGAACACGCCGCCGCTGGTGCCGACGTCGACGTAGTGCACCCCGCGCCCGCCGAACGCCGTCGCCCGGTGCATGTCGTCGCGGTAGTAGGTGTTGCCACCGTCGATCACGATGTCACCCGACGCCATCAGTGCCGCGAGCTGTTCGGCGGTTCGCCCGGCGAACGCCGCCGGAACCATGATCCACGCGGCGCGCGGCGGCGTGAGCTTGGCCACGAAGTCCTCCAGCGAGCTCGAGCCGACCGCGCCCTCCGCCGCGAGCCCTGTGACCGAGTCGGCGTTCACGTCGTAGACGACGACCTCGTGTCCCGCCCGCATCAGTCGGCGCGTGAGGTTCGCGCCCATACGCCCCAATCCCACCATGCCTAGCTGCATGACTCGCGGCCCCTTCGCTCGTCGTGGATCCGATCTCGGTGTTCCGGCCATCCTGCCATGCGTCGCGGCATCATGAGGCTACGGGGGTCACCGCGGGCGCGAGCGAGCCGGACGAGCGAAGGCGGGGGACCGAGCGCGGCGCGAGCGCCACGGACCGGCGGCTAGGAGTAGTACTCGACGATGAGACGCTCTTCGACCGCGACGGGCAGTGGCACCTCGTCGCGCTCTGGTTGGCGCGAGAGCGTTCCCTGCAACTGGTCCTTGTTGCGGTAGAGGTAGGCAGGCGGGTCGGCGGTGATCTCGAGCGCCTCGCGCACCGAGACGAAGTTCTTCGCCTTACCCGTGACCTCGATCGTTTGCTCCGGCTTCACCCGAGCGCTCGGCACGTTGAGCCGCTTGCCGTCGACCAGCACGTGACCGTGCGAGACCAGTTGGCGCGCCTGCCGCGTGGTGAGCGCGAAGCCCAGGCGAAGCACGACGGTGTCGAGCCGGGTCTCGAGTCGGCGGATCAGCTCCTCGCCCGTCACGCCCTGGCTGGCTGTCGCTTCGTCGTAGTAGCGACGCATCTGGCTCTCGCTGACACCGTAGATCGCGCGCAGCTTCTGCTTCTCGACGAGGCGCGTCTGGTACTCCGAGATGCGCTTGCGGCCGCGGCCGTGCTGGCCGGGAGGGTACGGCCGCTTGTTCGACGGGCAGTTGGGGCGGCCGCACAACGGCTCTCCGACGCGTCGACACTGCCGGTGCTTGGGTCCGATCTTGTCCATGGTCTCCGTGGTTCCTCCAGCCCGACGGGTGTTCCCGCTGGTCAGGGCGCGTGGGCCGGATCTGGCCCCTGACCGTGAAGACGTCGCCGGATGCGACAGGCGCGCTGCGAGAACTCGTGCCCTTCCTGGTGCCCACCGAAGATACCAGTTGACCTGCGAAGATGCCTTCGTGGAAGCCGCGAGCGACCGGATCGTCGGCAGCGTGCTGGGACTGGCGCTCGGCGACGCTCTGGGGGCGCCCTTCGAGTTCCGGCGGGCACACGACGTTCCCCGACCGGTCCCTGCCTTCGAGCTCGAGTGGAGGGGACTACCGCCGGGGTCCACGACCGACGACACTGCGATGGCGCGCAACCTCGTCTCAAGCCTCAACGCGACCGGCGGTGAGCTCGACCTCGACGACGTGCTTCGCCGGCACCTCCAGTGGCTCGAGACCTCGCCTCCCGACGTCGGGAACCTCACCCGGCGCGTCCTCAACGGCTGGCGGCAGAAAGAGCCCGATCCGGCGCGCGACTACGTCAGGCGCCGCGGTCCGGAGGTGAGTGCGGGCAACGGCAGCGTGATGTATTGCGCGCCGCTGGGACTCGCTTACGCCAATCGCGTCGACGACCTGCCCGCCGCCGCGCCCGCGCTCAGCGCGATCACGCACGCCGACGAGCGCTGTGGCACCGCGTGCCTCGCCGTCACGCTCGCGGTCGCCGCGCTCGTCCGCGGGGAGGATCCAGAGGTGGCCGTCCGTGCAGCCATCGACGGTGTCGTCGATCGCGACGGAGCCGAGGAGCTCGACTACCTCGTCGGGGCCGCCGGCATCGAACGTCCGATCGACGGTCCCGATCAAGGGTTCGTCTTCTTCGCCGCAGGCGTGGCGCTCCGTCTCGCGGCGGAAGGCAGAACGTTCGAGGAAGGCCTGCGCGCCGTGGT
>JAOUEA010000103.1 GCA_029858935.1 Actinomycetota bacterium | reverse complement strand
CGGCCACCGTCACGGTCGCGTGGCGCCGGCCACCGTCACGGTCGCGTGGCGCCGGCCACCGTCACGGTCGCGTGGCGCCGGCCACCGTCACGGTCGCGTGGCGCCGGCCACGACCACCGTGTCGCCGGTGTGGCCGTCCTTGTCGAGCACGATGAGGTCCTCGATCGCCTCGCGCATCTCGGCGACGTGGCTCACCACGACCACGAGTCGCCGATCGTCATCCGAGACCAGGCGCTCGATGCCCGCCATCGCACGGTCCAGGTGCTCGGGATCGAGGGAGCCGAACCCCTCGTCGAGGAAGAACGCGTCGAGTCGTCCGCCACCCCTGGCGACCATCTCGGCGAGGGCGAGCGCCAGGGCGAGCGACGCGAGGAACGTCTCACCGCCCGACAGCGAATCGGCCTTCCGGGTGCGATCGGCGGCGTTGAGATCGAGGATGTCAAAACTGTCGTCGGCTGCGAAGCGGTAGTTGCCATCGGTGAGCGTCTCGAACAGCCCGCTGCCGAGTTCGGCGAGCTCGGCTCGTTCCTCTTCGAGGAGGAAGGCCAAGAACCTCGCCGGCTTGAGGTCTTGCGTCAGGCGAAGGGCGATCGCGCGACGCGCCTCGGCCTCGAACACGAGGCGCTCGAGCTCGCTCGAGCGCGCGATCTGCGTCTCGAGCTCCTCGATGGCACCGAGCGCCGTCGCGTGCCTCGCGACGACCTGAGCGCGTGCGGCGATGAAGTCGTCGTCAGGCTCGAGCCCGATCGCAGCGAGTGCGCCGGCGAGCGCGTCGGCGCTCGCGACGGCGCGCTGGGCCGCCTCGGTCCTCGCCTCGCTCGCTTCGTCGAGCCGTGTCACCAACTCCTCCCTCACGTCCGCCAATGCCGAGCGGAGCGAGGCTGGATCGCCGCCCAGCGAGCGCGGGACGCCGAGGGCACCCCAGGTGCCCGCGAGATCAGTCGCGAGACTCGCGAGCGAGGTCGCCATGGCCTCGGCCCTCTCGCGGGCCGCGTCGAGCTCGCCGCGAGCGGTCTCCACGGCGGTGGCGGCCCGGGCGGCTGCATCCTCAGCCGCGGCGAGCTCCGATGCCCTGGCTTCGATCAACTCCCGGGGCTCACCGTCTCCGAGACGCTCCGTGAGTTGGTCCTTGGCAGCGGTCAGCTCCGCTTCTGCGGCGCGCCGATGTGCGTCGGCAGCGTCGACTCGAAGTTCCGCCTCGTCGAGCCTGCGCTCGGCTTCCGTCACGGCCGCCTCAGCTGCGCCGACGGCAGTCGCCAGTCGTTCGCGGTCGGATCGGAGCGTTGCTTCGCCGGCCTCTGCCTCGGCGAGCAGCGTGCGCGCCGCGGCGATCGCCTTGGGCGCCGCGCCGCGCTTCGGCAGCGTGGCCACTGGCTGTGCGCAGACCGGGCACGGCGCTCCTTCGGACAGCCTTCCCCGCAGCTCGTGGGCCATCTCCGCGTGTTGAGCCGCGGCGAGCGCGTCTCGAGCTCTGCTCGTCGTCGCCACGGCCTCGGCCAATGGCTTCTCCGCGCTGGCCGCTGCCTCGGCGGCGGCCGCCGATCGCGCTCGCGCCTCTTCGAGTGCGGCGGCCGTCGCGGCGCGGTGCGACTCGGCCTCGGTGTGGCTCTTCGTCGCTCGTTCGACGTCGCGTGCCAGCACGTCATGGCGTTCGACGAGCTGTTCGAACGTGCGCATCTGAGACCGATCTCCGAGGCGATCGCGCACCGAGGCCAGCTCCGCGTCGGCCTCGTCTCGTGCCGCTTCCGCCGACGCAAGCGCGACCTTCGCGCGCTCCACCGCCCCGTGTGCATTGCCGGCGTCGTCGAGGAGTGCCTCGACCTGATCGCCGGCTGGCAGTGACGCAGCGACTCGCTCCAGCGTGTCGATCAGAGTGGCGGCGGCCCCGGCGTCGGCCTCGGCCGTGCGGCGCGCATCCTCGAGCCGCTCTACCTGTGGTGCGGCGCCGTCGAAATCCTTCGCCTGCAGGGCTGCGGCCTCTGCACGCTCGCGGGCCTCGTCGAGCCGCCCGCGGGCCTCGCCGATCGTGACCCGTTCCCGCTCGAGCGACTCGAGGGCGAGGGCCTCGTGCTCGAGGCGTCGGTCGGCAACCGCCTTCGCCGCATCGAGCCGCTCGTACCCGAACACGCCCTTGAGCACCTTGTCCCTCTCAGCGCGGGTCGCCTTCAAGAAGTCGCTGAACCGATTCTGTGCCAGCAGCACCGAGCGGCAGAAGGTCTGGAAATCCATGCCGAGCAACTGCTCGACCTGCTCGTTGACAGGACCTTCTTGGGTCACGGTCTCGATCGCCTCAGCCTGCGGGTCGTCCTCGGCCAGCCGAACGAGCTGATGCCCGGATTGCCCCTTCCGCTTCGGCGCACGCACCGCCCTCCAGATCTCGTCGTCGACCTTGAACGTGAGCGCCACGTGGGCCTCGTCGCACAACTGGTGGATCAGCGACCTGGTGGCGCTGCCCACGCCCGGTGTCTTTCCGTAGAGCGCGAATGCGATCGCGTCGAGCACCGAGGACTTGCCGGCGCCGATCGGACCGACGATGCCGACCAGTCGCCTGTTCCTCCAATCGAACCTCACCTGGTGCCGATAGGACCGGAATCCCTCCACGCTGAGCTCAAGCGGGCGCATCGGCCGCCTCTTCGAGCACCTCGCGGAACGCCGCCAACAGATCGTCGGGTGCCGCCTCCCCGTGTTCTCGCGTGACGTATTCGGCGTAGAGCTCGGGCCAGGTGCGATGGCCCTTCACGAGCCGTTCCCTGCGTTCGCCCTCCGGCCGCCATGCCCGCACCTTCACGAGGAGTGGGAACGTCTCGCGAGCTCGGTCGGCGAGGGTGAGGTCGGTGGCGGTCGTCTTCACCGTGAGGTCGAGGAAGGAGCCGGCCAACTCGTCCGCACGCGATTCGATCGCGTCCCACTCATCGGTCAGCCGCACGAGCGGGCGGCCCTGCGTGATCGGCACGCTCTCGATCGTCGCGAGCCGCCCTGGCTCGGCGTCGACCACCACCACCCGCTTCTTCTCGCCCGCCTCGCCGAAGTCGAGGGCGAGCAACGAGCCCGCGTACTGGGCCGGAACGGGGGAGCCGGGGACCGGCTGCGGAGCATGGATGTGTCCCATCGCCACGTACTGCGGGCCGGCAGGGATCGCCTGGGCAGTCGCCGTGTACGCGTCTCCCATGTGCAGTTCCCGCTCGCCCCGAGGAGCGCCGCGATCGACGGTGACGCCGCCGACCATGAAATGCGCCATGAGGATCGGCACGGCGTCATCGCCCGCAGCCGCGACCAGGGCCTCGTTGTACGCGCCGGTGATGGCCGACACCCTGTCTGCGTAGGCCCGGTACCACTGCCCGGCCTCGCGCATGAAGTCCACGACCCGCCCTTCCCGCAGGAACGGAAATCCGGCGACCACCGCCGGTACGCCGAGGTCGTCGGGCCCGACGAGCGCTCCCTCGTCTGGCCGTTCGATGGCTCCGATCAGATGAACGCCGCGTGGTCGCAGCAACGGCCGGAGAGCTTCGAAAAGTTCGGGAGAATCGTGATTTCCCGCGACCACCACGACCCCGCGGCGTTCGGCGAGCCGCAACATCGTCTCGAGTCCGACCGTGAGTGCGTCCATGGGTGGGATCGGGCGGTCCCAGACGTCGCCCGACACGAGCACGAGATCGACGTCGCGCTCGTCGGCGATGCGTTCAACCTCGAGCAGTACGCCACGGAACTCCGACATGCGATCGTGGCGACCGAGCCGCTTGCCGATGTGCCAGTCCGACGTGTGGAGGATCTTCATCCTGGCGGAGGAGCCGGAGGCTGAAGCCCCGCGAACGGGTCGGGACCCGGGGCCTCGTCCACCTCCTCCTTCCGCGTGGCCCATGGCGGAAAGGGGAACGTCACGACCAACGGTACGGGGATCGCCGGTTGGGAGATCACCATGGTGCCAGGCTTCAGCACTCGGGCGCGGGCGCGGGTCGATGGAAGCATCCACCCGTACTCGGCGCGTTCGGCTTCGGCGGCGTCGAGTCGACCGCTCACGCGTATCGCGGCGTTCTCGAGCACCTCGGGAGCGACTCGGCTCGCGGTCTGCTGGGCGCCGACGAGCAGCACCCCGAGCGATCGCCCGCGCTGGGCGATGTCGATCAACATGTCCTTGAGCGGACCCGACCCCTCGCGCGGCGCGTACTTGTTCAGCTCGTCGAGCACGATCACCGACAGCGGTAGCCGCCGTCCCGTCTCTTCCTTCTCCCGGAACGTCTCGTTGAGCAAGGCTCCGACGACGAAGCGCTGCCCTTGTTCGTGCAGCGACTGGATGGCCACGACCGTCACGGTGGCCGAGCCGCGGTCGATGCGACGCGATTCGCCGGCGCGCACGAGGTGACCGAGCCTGGAGGCCGCAGCGTGCAACCGGCGCATGAACGCGGAGACCGTGCTCGGCATCACACGCCCGGTCCAGGCCTGGTCGGGCTCACTGCCGTCTTCGGGCTCGAGGAAGACCTCGAGCGCGGTCACGAGCGACGCGAGGTCGTCGATGACCGGCTCGCCCGGCCCCGCCGGCACCTCTTGGGCGCCCCAGCGCGCGCCCGGGGTCTGCGACGGGTCGCGCAGGACCACCGCGCCCGGCCGCCCCGCGACGTTCACCGCGAACCGCTTCAGCTGGGTCTGCACCCGCTCGCGGATGAACGGGATCTGGTTCTTCGCGTCGTTCGCGTCGGTGAAGCAGAACTGCATCAGGTCGTCGTCGATGAACTCGCGCGGGGTCCACGAGAAGACGTCGATGCCGTCGAAGCGTCCGCCCGTGTCGGGTACGACGACGTCGCCGGATCGACGCTTGGGGGGCGCCCAGAATGCGACCGACGGGAACGGCGTGGGCTCGACGCCGAGTGCGGCCCACCCTTCGCGCGCCTCGTCGTCGAACCTGGAGTTCGCACGGTCGAGCCAGAGGAGGTCCTCTCCCTTCACGTTGAACACCAGCACGCGCATGTTCGCCGCGCCTTCCCCGACCAGGCCGGCGTGCTCGCGGGCCGAGAGCATGCGGAGGAAGAACAGCGCGAACGACGTCTTCGTCGCGACGCCCGAGATGCCGCTGATCGACATGTGCCCGCCCTTGCGGCCGTCGAAGAAGTCGAGATCGATGTGCACGGGCAGCTCGTCGCGCCCGATGCCGATCGCGAGCGGCCGGCTCATCTCGTCGACGTAGAGCGCCTTCGCCCGTTCGTCGCCGGTCGCGCGCTCGACGGTTTCCCCCGGGTCGGGCGAGACCCACACCTCGGGATCGACGCGCGTGACCTGCACCTGCGCGGTACGCACCTTGGCCGCCGGCATGATGCCGAGCTCCGCGATGCGATGGGTATCACTCTCGTAGGAGGCTCCCTCGTAGACCGCTTCGGCCTCCGTGACCACGCCGTAGGTCCGCACTTCCCCGGCCTTCGGCACCTGCGTGCGTACGACCACGAGGTCGTCGAGCTGCAGGAAGTTATCGTCGTCGAGCACGACGCGGAACGCGCTCGTCGAGGAGTGCTGGGAACCGAGGACGCGGCCGACCTGCGTGGACTCGTCGCTCATGACGCTTCCCTCATGACGGCGTGTCGCAACGTCCGATACACGAGCCCCCGGTCGCCCATGCGGTGGCGCAGCTCTCGCTCGAGGGCCCCGATCGGCACGAGGTTCTGCGGTGCCCTGGGGTCGACCTGCGGTTCGCTCGCGACGAGCGGCAGCACAGCGGCGGTTCGGTCGGCGATCGATGTGGCCTGGTCGCGACCGAGGCGGCCCGACGTCTCGCACCGCACGACGCCCGTCCACGAATGCCCGCCCTGCAGCATCGCGAGGCGCAGATACCAGCTGTACCGCGCGTACGGTGTGTCACTCGCGATCGTGAACATCGGCGAGCGCTGTCCGGGCGCCAGCTCAGCGATCACGCCGCTGAACGGGGCTTCCAGGTAGTTCACCCTGTGCGTCTTCACGTACCCGACGGTCGCGTGTTCGCGGATCTTCTTCAGTGGGCCGTCGGCCACGACTGCGCAATCCGCCGCGAGGGCCTCGGCGCACTCTCCCTCGGCGTCGCGCATCTTCGAGTGCAGGGCCATCATCAGCAGGTTCGGATCGTCACCCGGGGCACGGGTGGTGCCCACACCGGGGTCGAGATCGACAGCCGGCATCTGCTCGCCGCTGCCACCCGCGAGCACCGCCCACCGCTCGATGCGAACGTCGGCGACCTCGGAGCGCCGGGTCTCGCGGTCCCAGACCACGGCGCCGACCGCGAACGTGCCGACGAGGCCCGGGGTCGGACCGCGCTCGGGATCGTCGAGCGTCAGTCGGGCGTCGACGCGGCGCACGCCGTCGACGAAGGCGATGCGATCGACCCCGTCGTCGCCGCCCTCGATCGGGGCCCAGTCGTCGGTCTCGACGCTCGTGTCGACGGAGCCTTCGGCGGGGGAGAGAGCGTCGTCCTGGTCGAGCGGGGTGCCGTAGTCGGGGTCCCACCCCTCGACGAAGATGCGCGCCATGCGGCGTATCGTACCCGCGCCTCCCGACACCTCCGTGGACCCATCGGCGACAGCTAGTCTCTATCAGACTAGAGGGGTGTGACGTCCTGGGAGACCACGACGAACCTGTCGCCGTTCCATGTGAACACCCGCTCGCTGATCGCGCTCGGACAACAGTGCGGATCCCCAGGCTCGTACACCCTGGCCACCACGTACAGCCCGATCGGGTCGGGATTGGGTTGCACCTCGGCGTCGCACACCGAGCGCTTCCAGATCGGAGCTCCCGCGGCGAGGTCGATCACGCGATACGTGGCACATGCTCCCGTGCCGCCGGTTTCCGCCCGAACGAGGGCGTCGTCCGATCCGTCGCCGGTGAGATCGGTCGTGTCGGCCGACACGGCGAGCACCCCGTCGCGCGCGCGGTGGGCAAGGCCATACACGGCTCGCCACGGAGGTTCGGCACGTTCGTCGCGACGCCACACGACGAATCCGCGCGCCTGCGCGAACGGGTCGGACCCGGGTGTCGCGAACATCAGTACCACGGCTTCGCCGGCATCGGTCCGGGCGCGACGCACACCCGTGAGCTCGTCGCCGGGCGGGATCAGCTGGTCGACGGGGAGCTCGCCTGCCGGCACGTCCTCGCTGAAGCTTGCCGGCACGCCCGCGGGAAGGGTGGTGGGTTCCGGGCTCGGCGACGGTGCGACCGACGGTGACCCGGTGTCGCTCGCCTCGGCCGTGGCGGCCGCGCTGATGTTCGACCGAGCGGAGAAGCTCGGGGCCGAAGCACGACGCTCGCCCTCGCAGGACACGAGCAGCATCACCACGACGGCCGCGGGAAGGATGATCCGTCGCACGGGGCGATGCTACCTTTGCGAGTGCCGAGCACCAGGGAACCGGGCGTAGGATGCGCGCATGTCCGAGGAGCCGCTTCGGCCCAAGACGGTGTCCGATTCGCGCGTCGAGCTCACCCAGCTCATGGAGGCGACCGACGTGAACATCGCCGGCACGGTGCACGGAGGCGTTGTGATGCGCCTGGTCGATACGGCCGCCGGGCTCGCTGCGATCCGTCACGCCGCCGGCCTCGCCGTCACGGTCGCGATCGACGAGATGACGTTCCTCGAGCCAGTGCACATCGGCGACGTGCTCGTGCTGCGGGCCACGGTGAACGACGTCGGGACGTCGTCGATGGAGTGCGGCGTGCGCGTCGAAGCCCACGATCCCGTGTCGGGGACGATGCGTCATGCGAACAGCGCCTACCTGGTGTTCGTGGCCGTGGATGAAGACGGACACCCGCGACCGGTGCCGCCGTTGGTGGCTGAGACCGACGACGAGCAACGCCGCCAGCGCGAGGCGAAGCTCCGCCGTCAGGCGCGGCTCGCCCACAAGGAAGCCGTCAAGGCCGCCCGCGAGGCCGAGGCGACGGCTGCCGACACCCGTTCCAGCTGAACCGGATCGGCCCTGCCCGGGCGGTGCGCTGCGCCAAGGCGTTCGCC
>JAOUEA010000102.1 GCA_029858935.1 Actinomycetota bacterium | reverse complement strand
GGCGCCGCGCTCGCATGCGGGGGCCTGGTGACACCGAACGGCACGATCAACCTGCTCCGCACGACGACCCTCGCGGCATACCACGGCGGCGTGGAGCACTACGTCACGTCGTTCGAGTACGTCGGAGCAGGGCAGGAGATCGGCTCGATCGTGCCGCTTCCCGGCGTTCCAACGAAGGTCGTCAAGGGTGGCGATTGGACGCTGCAGCGTCTCCAGATCGAGACGCAGCCCCCGATCCTGGCCGAGGCGAGCGCCGACTCCGCCGGCGCCTCGGCCCGGGTGCTCCTGGAAACCGAGATCGACTCGCTCGACATCACCGTGCTGGAGGGGGGCGCGGTGGCGGTCGGAACCTGGGCTCGCGATCACGACTTCTTCCTGCCACCGGACGCGCCCGAAGTGCTCGAGTTCTACGCCGATCGCAGTCCGATCTTCCTGGCCGCGCGGTTCGATGCCGAGCGCGCGGCACGGCAGGGATTGCAGCAGGGCCAGGGCACGCCGATCCACGTCGTGATCCCGACGCCGCGGCCCTGGGTTCCCCTTCGCATCTTGGCGCTCGGACGCCAGGGGGCCGAGGTCGTCGAGGCGGACGTGTTCCTGCTGACCGACGAGGCTCCCGCGCTGCTTCCGCAGACGGTGACGCCGGACGGCAACGCCGATCAGCGCGGACTCATCCTGGAGACCAGCGAGCCCGCGTCGCACTCCTTGATGCGCGACCTACGGTCGGATTCCCGCATGGGTTGGCTCCCGGAGGACGACATGTGGCTCACGTATGTGCGGGTGAACGAGCGAGCGGACCGCCTCGGCCACGACCTGGCCGTCGACGCGAGCGGGTTCGGCCGGCCCGACCCGGTCGCAGCGGGGTTCTCACGACCGACCGTGCCGTCGACACCCGGCCCCTTGCCGTGGGTCGCCATCGCTGCCGTCGTCGCGGGAGGCGCCTTCCTCCTGCTCGCTGCACGGGCGCTGCGCCCACGCGAGGCACCGACGGCATGAGGATCCGCGAACGCCGGGGCATCTGGATCGCGCTGGCCGCCGCGAGCCTGCTCCTCGCCGCGGTGTCGGTGCAGGTGCGGTCGGCCGAGGCGCACCGTGACGAGGGAGGGGGCGCCTCGGTTCGCGAGATCCGGATCGAGATGCACCACTCCGCCTTCGAACCCGACCATGTCGAGGTCGAACCCGGCGACACCGTGCGGTTCGTGCTGGTGAACACCGATCCGATCGACCACGAGTTCATCGTCGGCGACACCGGCGTGCAGCTCGCGCACGAGCGAGGCACCGAGGCGCACCATCGGCGGAAGCCCGGCGAGATGACCGTGCCTGCACTCACCACGCGCTCCACCATCGTGGCCGTTCCCGAAGCCCCCGGGTCGACCCTGTTCGCGTGCCACCTCCCCGGTCACTTCGCCTACGGCATGGCGGGCTCGATCATGTTCGACTGACCAGCTGCCAAGCCCGGCCCGAGGCCGCGTCGATCAGTCGGCGAAGTAGGCTTGCAGATCTGGAGTGGCACGTGCGCGCAAGGCTGCCGCGACGCGCTGGCGTTCGAGCATCTGCTCGAGCATCTTGGCCGACTGCGGGATCGGGTGATCGGCGAAGAACTCCTCGGCCTCGGCGACCTGCGCTGGCTTCGTCAGGTACCGGACGCCTTCCACCATGCGGATCGTGAGCTGTGGCGGGAAGCGCTTCTCGGCCTCACTCCAGCGCTCGCGCATGATCGCCCACGCGCGATCACCGAGGTCTCGATTGATCACCGAGTAGGCGAACAGGAACGGCGCGTCCTGCCTGCGGACCTCGTCGCCGAACGCCGCGTCGAGCGTGCGCTCGAACAGCGCCGCATCACGGAACAACGGCAACGCATAGAGGTAGCGGTACTGCTCCTGCGGCGTCGGCGACTCGCGGTAGGCCGTCCAGTAGTGCTCGTAGTCGGCCGCGCCGCCGTTCGCCGCGACGACATTGACGGCCGCGGCGGCGAGCGAGGCGTCGACCGGCTTGCCCGCGCGCGCTTCGGCTTCGAATTCCCGGGCGGCCGCCTCCGCGTTCGGATCGGCGCCAAGCACACCGAGGCCCTGTAGCAGAGCGCCTCGCAGGGCCCGGATGCGATCGGGCTCCTCGGCGTCGGCCTCCCAGCCGAGCCTGCTCATCGCCGGCGCGACGAGGCTGCGCACGAACGCCCGGAGCCGCTCGCGAGGCTCGCCCTCGAGGAAGCGATCGCACCAGCCGAGGCCCTGCAGCAGCGACTGCCACACGGCCAGATCGTCCTCGTTGCCGTAGCGAGCGGCCGCGGCCACGAACTCCGAGGCCGGTGCTGTCCCCGAGGTGACTGCCGCCCAGTGGTCGTCGACGAGCCCGTAGCGCTCCAGCGGCGCGACCTCGTCGAGGCGTTCGGCGAGCCGTTCCACGAGGTCACCTTCGTATCGCACCCGCACGAAGCTACTCGCCTCCGCATTGACCACGATCGCGCCGTCGGCCGGAACCGCTGCCACGATGCCGTCGACCGGCACGAGCACCGACGACTCTGCCCCGCCGAGCGGACGCACCCGCAGGGGGATGTCCCAGGTCGTGTGGTCCGTCCCACCGTCGGCCACGAACCGCCGCTGATCGAGGCGGACCCCGTCGGTGTCGGGTGAAGCGGTCACGAGCGGGTAGCCCCCCTGCCAGATCCACTGATCCATGATGCGCCGCACGGGTTCCCCACTCGACTCCTCGATCTCATGCCAGAGGTCGTGCGTCTCCGTGTTCCCATAGGCGTGGCGAGCCAGGTAGAGGCGGATGCCCTCGCGGAACCGGTCCTCACCGAGATAGCGCTCGAGCATGCGCAGGATGGACGCGCCCTTCTGATACGTGAGCACGTCGAACATGCCCGCGGCGTCGTCGGGAGAATGGACGGGGTACTCGATCGCCCGCGTCGAGCGGAGCGCGTCGACCTCCTTGGCTGCGGTGTTGTACCGGCCGAACGAGTTCCAACGTTCCCAGTCGGGGCGCCAGGCGTCGATCGTGGCGAGCGCCATGTACGTCGCGAATGCCTCGTTCAGCCAGATGCCGTTCCACCACCGCATCGTGACGAGGTTGCCGAACCATTGGTGCGCCAGCTCGTGGGCGACCACGTCGGCGATGTTCTCGAGCTCGGGCTGGGTCGCGTGCTCGGGGTCCACGAGCAGCAGCGACTCGCGGTAGGTGATGAGGCCGGTGTTCTCCATCGCTCCTTGCGCGAAGTCGGGCAGCGCGACGAAGTCGACCTTGCGCTCCGGATACGGAAGACCGTAGTAGTCGGTGAAGTACCGCAGCGAGAACGCGCCTGCCTCGAGCGCGAACCCGGCGAGGTGGCCCTTGCCGGGGAGATGCACGACCCGCAGCGGCACCCCGTCGACATCGACCGGCTCGGTGATCTCCAGCCGCCCCACGACGAAGGCCACCAGGTAGGTCGACATCGGCATCGTCTCGGCGAACCGCACGCGGGTCCTTCCGTCGCCTGCCGGCTCCCTGCCCACCTCCGGCCCGTTGGACAGTGCCGCCACCCCGTCGGGGACCACGAGCGTCACGGAGAACACGGCCTTCAGGTCGGGCTCGTCCCAGCACGGAAAGGCGCGCCGCGCGTCGGCAGCCTCGAACTGCGTCGTCGCGATCGTGTGAGTACCGACGTCGTCGGTATAGGTGGAGCGGTAGAAGCCGTGCAGTTGGTCGTTCAGTTCACCGCGGAACGCCATCGTGAGGGTCCACGACCCCGGGTCCGCCGCTTCCTCGAGCGTCAATGTCGCGCGCTGGAGATCGTCGTCGAGAGAGATCTCGGTGACACCGAGGCTCGTTCCGTTCGCGCCGTGCACCGTCGCCCCGTCGATCGCGAGATCGAGCGCGTTCAGGACGACCTGCGTGACCCGCTCGTGCACCTCGACCGAGATGTCGACCGTGCCCGAGAAGGTCGCCGCTTCGAGATCGGGCTCGAGAACGAGGTCGTATCGCGACGGAACGACCGTGCGGGGCAGTCGGTAGCGGTCCTGCATGGGTCCGGAGCCTACCGCGCAACTGGGCACGAGTGGGGGGATGCGTCCGAGAACATCCAGCGCTGCACCCAGGCCCATGAGACGCTGCCCATCGGAGGGGGGGCCGCAGGCCGTGCGGACGACACGAGACGATGAAGACGGGGCCTCCTACGACGGCCATCGCAAGGCCGAGGCACGCCGGCGCATCGGCACGCTCGCGTTCTTCGGCATCCTCGCTGTCGCGACGGCCGTCGCCGTCGCCACGGCGGGACGGGAGCCCGTGCAGGCGCCGAGGACGGGAACGCAGACCTCGGTCGCACCGAGCACGTCGCCGCTCCGAGCCGGCACCTACCGATTGCCGGGTGTGTCGACGCCGGTCGCCCTGACGCTCCCGGAGGGCTGGTACGCGGGCGACTCGGTGTGGGGGCCGGCCGGCCAGGGTCTCGCCGCGGTCTCGACCGGTCGCCCGGGAGCCACGATCGGCATCGCGGCCTTCGATCTCGGTCGTCTGCTGCCATTCCCCGTGGGTGCCGACGAGCCCCTCGACAGGGCCGGTGACGACCCGTGGTTCCGGCGGTGGCTCCGCGACTACCGCTCGCATGTCAGGCCACGAGTACGGAACCGGGTCGTCGGACGCCAGCTCCACTGGCGACCGCCGCCCGTGCTCGCATGGCTGCTCGCCCACACCGACCGAGGTCCCATCCACGTGGCCGACGACATCGTGTACGAGGGCATCAGCGGCGATCTGGCGTCGTTCGCCTTCCCCGGGCCACGCCGACAGATCTTCGCGATACCGGGCGCAGGCGTCATCGCGTTGCGGCCCGGCATCACCTACACGTTCTGGGTGCCCGGGTCCGCAGAGCCCGTGGCCGAGGGATTCATGCTCGGCGTCGCCCGTGAGCTCGGCGCGGCGCCCAGCACGGAAGAGTGGGACATCGTGCGAACCATCGACCTCGGCGGGTGAGGTCGCCATCGAAGGCGCACGCCGCCGAGCCGAGCCCGAGCCTCAGTCGTCGACGTAGGTGAGCCAGTCCGCGTACGTGGGGTCGTCGCCCTTGGTGGCGGCGAAGAAGGCGTCCTGCAGCGCCTTCGTGACCGGCCCACGGTGCCCGGCCCCCACGGTGCGGTCGTCGACCTCACGGATCGGCGTGATCTCCGCCGCGGTGCCGGTGAAGAACACCTCGTCGGCGGTATAGAGGTCGGTTCGCACGAGGTTCTGCTCGACGACCGGGAACCCGAGGTCGCGAGCGATCGTCATGACCGATGAGCGGGTGACGCCGGCGAGGCAGCCGTGGCCCGTATGCGGCGTCACGATCGTGCCGCCGTTGACCACGAAGATGTTCTCCCCCGAGCCTTCGGTCACGTAGCCGTCGTCGTTGAGCAGCACGGCTTCGTCGTACCCCGATTTCGTCGCATCGACCTTGGCGAGGATCGATCCGAGGTAGCCTCCCGTCGCCTTCGCGGCTGAGGGAAGTGAGTTCTGGTCGTGTCGCTTCCAGGAGCTGATCTTCACGCGCACGCCTTGCTCGAGGGCTTCCTCGCCGAGGTAGGTTCCCCACGGCCACACCGCGATCGACACGTCGACCGGGTTCGCGAGCGGGCTCACACCCATCTCTCCGTACCCGCGGAAGGCGATCGGCCTGATGTAGCACGACTGCAGCCCGGCGGCACGGATCGTCTCCTTCACCGCGTCGACGAGTTCGGCCTTCGAGTACGGGATCTCCATGAAGTAGATGCCCGCCGATGAGTACATGCGATCGAGGTGCGCGTCCAGGTGCCACACGGCGGGGCCGCGCGAGGTCTCGTAGGCGCGGATGCCCTCGAAGACGCCGCTGCCGTAGTGCAGTGCGTGGCTGAGCACGTGCACCTTGGCCTCGTGCCAGGGCACGAGCTGGCCGTTCATCCAGATCTTCTCGACCTCGGTGATCGGCACCCTTGGACCTCCTGATGTATGTCGACGACGCGGAGGCGCTTGCAGCGATGGAGCCCAGGATACCCGGACCTCGAACGCCCCGCGACGTTAGGCTTCCTTGGAACACGGCGACACGACCAGCGGAGGAACCGATGCCTGACCACGAGGACCAGATCACCCAGAGCGAGGGTCCATCGCCGACCGAAGAGGACGAGGATCCGGGACAGGCGCTCGAGGACTACATCTCGGGCATGGACCGACCACTCGGCGTCGACGACGCGGTCACGCTCGACGAGCAAGCCGAGGGCGACACGATCGACGGATTCAACCGGCGGGAGCAAAGAACGGTGCCACGCCCCGACACCAGCGTCGATCTGCTCGATGACGGCGATGCCGACGGCTACGACGGCGAGGGACAGCTGACCGGCGAAGCCGGCGATCCCGACCGTGGGCCGGAGGCACCCGAGCAGGCCGCCGTACACATCGTGCCCAACGCGCCCGGCGGCGTCGATCACCCCGACGACTACGTGATCGAGTAGCGGGCGAAGCGCCACTCGAAGCGCTGGCGAGGCACCCGGTCGAGGGGCCCCCAACGCGCCTCGGCCCATCGCCGAGCCTCGGTGGCGGCGCGGGCACGCAGATCGTCGTCGGGCACGGCCCACGTCCAGGAGTGCACGTTTCGCTCGATGCCCCGGACGAAGGTCTCGAGGTCGTCGCGGTCGAGCTCCTCCAGCGTGAGATCGGGCAGTTTGCGAGCCCCCAGCGAGGACATCTCTTCGTCGAGCAGGTCCCAGCCGCCAAAGGCGATGCCCACGGGTTCGACGGAGCCACCCGCCACCTCCAGGAACCGCGCCTGGATCTCCGAGCGACGGCCCCCATAGTCGCCCAGAGCGGCGGCGAACGAGCCGCCCGGCTCGACGACACGGACGATCTCGGCGACCGCTCGCCGCCAATCGCGGATCAGGTGGAGCACCCAGCGCAGATATGCCCCACCGAACGCGTGGTCGCGCCAGGGCATGCGGGCCGCATCGCCCTGGACCAAGGCAGGCGCGGGTCCCGCTTTCTGCAGGAGCTTGGCCAGCATCGGTCGTGACAGGTCGAGTCCGACGACGTTCATCCCTGCGGCGATCAGTGGCACCGCGACCTGCCCGGTGCCGACGCCCACCTCGAGCACCGGGCGCGCCGCACCGCCGAACACCTGGACCAGGGCGTCGGTCGTCGCCCGGATGCCGTCGTCGGACAGTCCCCTGGTCGCGTCGTAGTACTCGGCCGCTCGGTCGAACGAGACCGAGTCGCTCATGTGCCGGACAGCAGCTCGCGTCGCGGGTACGACGTCGACTGGGGTTGGTACGGACGCCCCGGCACATCGCCCCGCAGGTATCCCTCGGCGATCATGCGCACCTGCATGTAGACACCGCCCTCCCAGACGGTCGACATCGGGCCGGGCCGGTGGCCGCGCGAGGTCACCGCTCGCTGAAGCGACTCGCACGCGGCCCAATCCTCTCGGTTCGTCACGTCCCAGAACTCGACGGCGTATCCCGGGTCGAAGCCGTCGAGCGCGAGTGCCTCGGGAGGGAACAGCCAATCGCATTCGACGAAGCTGCGGGCGGGCGAGAGCGGCTCGATGCGGTGGGTGAGCACGTAATCGGGGTGCGGGCTGATCAGCAGGTTGGGGAACACCCCGAAGTATCCGACCTCGCGCAGCTGGTGGGCGCGCAGGCCCCTGATCGGCACCCCGTGCGATCGCCCGTCGAGCGACATCGTCTCGACGCCGTCGTACAGATCCATCGGCCCGGCGACGTACAGACCACGGATGTCGATCGAGTACCCGCTGTCGGGCGGCGTCACCCTGCATAGCTCGGGATGGATCTCGGAGCAGTGGTAACACTCCTGGTAGTTCTCGTGGATCAGCTTCCAGTTCGCGGCGATCTCGTAGGAATGCCTCGCCGCGACGAGGAGGCGCTCGGGCTCCCACGGCGCGAGATGCTCCCAGAGGTTCCCGAACTGCTCGTCGGGGTCGACCCCGGCGGCATCGTTGCGCACGAACGCCCATCCCCCACGTTCGATCTGCCCTGCGGCCCGGCGATGTGCGCCCGCTCGTCCGAGGCACATCCACGAG
>JAOUEA010000362.1 GCA_029858935.1 Actinomycetota bacterium | reverse complement strand
GGCTTGGCGCCGACATCGGAACCGCGATCGTGGGGTCGGAGGACCGTGAACGCTCAGGACGTTCGGACCGTGGGCATCGTGGGGTGCGGCCTCATGGGCTCGGGCATCGTCGAGGTGGTCGCCCGCGCCGGCATCGACGCGGTCTTCCTCGAGCCGACCGGCGGGCTGGTCGATGCGGGCCGCGAGCGCATCGAGGCCTCCACGACACGAGCCGTCGAGCGCGGGAAGCTCACCGCCGACGAACGCGATGCCGTGCTCGGCAGGGTGCGCGGATCCACCGAGATCGGTGCCTTCGCCGACGTCGACCTCGTCATCGAGGCAGCGACCGAGGATCCCGAGATCAAGCTCGAGACGTTCCGCAGGCTCGACGAGGCAACCCGCGACGGCGTCGTGCTCGCATCGAACACCTCGTCGATCCCGATCGCGACGCTGGGGGCCGCGACCACGCGACCCCAGCGCGTGGTGGGCATGCACTTCTTCAACCCACCCCCGGTGATGGATCTCGTCGAGATCACGCCGTCGATGTCGACCGACGACGAGACGATCGCGATGGCGCGGAGATTCTGCGAGCGGGTGGGCAAGACCGTGGTGGTTGCCACCGATCGCGCCGGATTCATCGTGAACAGGCTGGTGACCCCCTACCTGTGCGCGGCGATCCGCTTGCTCGACGAGGGGTTCGCGACTCGCGAGGACATCGACACCGCGATGACGCTCGGCATGAACCACCCGATGGGCCCGCTCCGCCTGGCCGACTTCGTCGGCCTCGACACGCTGCTTCAGATCGCGGAGGTGTTGTTCGCGGAGTTCCGAGACCCGGCGTACGCCCCACCGCCGCGGCTCCGCCGCATGGTCGAGGCCGGGCATCTGGGGCGAAAGAGCGGCTCCGGCTTCTACGATTATTGAGGCTCGCGACCGACCGGGCGGCCCGGTGCCGCCACCCAGGGTTGCGCTGCTCAGCAGACCCTGGAAGGCTTCGCCCGTGACCGATGCAGACAACGCCGCCCTGCTCGCGAGCTCCCGGCTCTTCGCCGGTATCGACGGCAAGGGGCTCGGCTACCTCGCCGATCGTTCGGTTCGACGCACGTTCCAGCACGGGGAGACGATCTTCCGTGAGGGTGACGCCGGCGACAGCCTGTACGTGATCGCCTCCGGCATCGTGAAGGTGTGGGTCTCGTCTGGTGAAGGGAGCGAGATGGTGCTCGCCACGCTCCGCTCTCCCGATGCTTTCGGGGAGTTGTCGGCTGTCGACGGGGAAGGGCGTTCGGCCTCGGCCACGGCCCTCGAGGCCACCGAGCTCGTGTCGCTCGATCGGGCCACCTTGCTGGATGCCGTGCATCACCACCCCGGCGTGGCCGACGGCATGATGCGGGGCCTCGGGGGCCTCGCCCGGCGTATCACCGAGCAGGCCAGCGATCTGGTGTTCCTCGATCTCACGGGCCGGCTCGCCAAGACGCTCTCGACATTGGCCGAGCGAGACGGCCGCGTCGACGGCGACACGATCGTGCTCGCGCTTCCGCTGACCCAGAGCGAGCTGGCCGAGATGGTGGGCGGATCACGTCAGAGCGTGAACCACATCTTGAAGACGTTCGAGGCGCGTGGGTTCATCTCCGTGAGCGGTCGTGACGTCTTGATCCTGGATCCCGAGGCCCTGCGACGGCGCGGCGCTCGCTGACTCAGGACGGTTCGTCGGCCAGCAGCGTCGCGAGTGCGGCGTCGTCCAGCTCGATCTGGCCATCGGCGACGATCCGCCGAAGCAGCTCGGCCCATCCGGGTCGAGCTGCACGGGCGACGGCGATCGTGGTGCGCGCATCGTCGAGGCGGCCCGCCTGCGCCATCGCGATCGCCGCCCAGAAGGCGAGCTCGGGATGATCGGGCTGGGTCTCGAGCGACGCGAGACGGGCGGCCGCGGCGCTCTCGAGATCGCCCTGCAGCTCGAGCTCTTCGGCCCGCTCGGCATGACCGTAGGCACGCCACAGCCGCACGATACGCGCGAGCTCCTCCACCG
>JAOUEA010000361.1 GCA_029858935.1 Actinomycetota bacterium | reverse complement strand
TCGATCCGGATGACCTGCTGCAGCGGGCGCGGGTCGCGCTCGGGCTTTCCTGATGGAGGCCGCCGAGCTGCGCCGCCTGATCGTCCGTCACCGGCACGTGGCCCCGATGCTGTCCGTCCTGCTGGCGAGCACGAACGCCCGGGTCAGGATCACCGATGCGAGCGGCGACGTCATCCTCGATCGCCAGATCGGATCGGCACCGGCCGACGCGCCGCTGGAGCGCCACCCCATCGTGATCGAGGGTTCGACCATCGGCTGGGTGGAGGGCCCGCGACCCGCCGGAGCCGTCGCCGCCGTGCTGTCCTACGCCTGTGACCGGGAGGCGGACAAGCGCGCCCTGGCACGCGAGGCGCTCGACCGCTACCGCGAGCTCAACCTCATCTATGACCTCGCCGAGCAGATCGGGGCGACCCTGCAGGTCGACGCCGTCGCGGCCGTCGCGGTCGAGGAGGCCGGACGCCTGCCGTCCGGCGGGGAGGGCTTCATCGTGCTCCGCGACGGGCCGGAGGGCGCCACGCTCGATGGCGGCGTACTCGGGGCGATCTTCGCGGGGGAGCCCGAGATCGTGAACGACATCGCCGGCGATCCGCGCGCCACGGCCGCGGAACGCACGATCGCCTCGCTGGTGGCGGCGCCCCTGCGGATCCGGGGGCAGCGGCTCGGCGTCATCGGGACCCGATCTCGCGAGCCGCTCGAGTACCACGCCTCGGACCTCAAGGTCCTCACGGCGATCGCCTCGCTGACTGCCCCGACCCTCGAGCAGGCCGCCACCCATGAGGCCGCGCTCCGCGACGCATGACGGACGATCCGGCTGCCCTCGCCGAACAGCGGCTGGCCGCGCTCATCACGCTCAACGAACTCGCGATCGCGGCGGGCTCGACCCTCGACCGGGACGCGCTCGTCGACCGCTCGCTCACAGCGCTGACCCGGAACCTGCGTTTCGACCGAGCGCTGATCCTGCTCGTGGACGACGCCCGCGGCGTCCTGACCGACGGTCGAGCCGTCGGCGGGAGCGCGGAGATGTCCGCTCAGGTGGCCGATCTCGAGATCCCGATCGGCCTGGAGGTCGGCCTGCTCAGTCGCCTCGCCCGGGCGGACGGGCCGCTGCTCTTCCGAGACGTGGACCGGGACCCTGACGAGGCGAATCGCGACCTTGCGCGTCTGCTCGAGGTGACATCGTTCCTGGGGACGCCGCTCGTGGTCAACGACCGCACGGTCGGCGTCCTGGCGGTCGACAACCGTCTGTCCGGACGCGACGTCCTGCCCGACGACGGGCCGCTGCTGTACACCATCGGGAGCCTGATCGCGAGCGGCCTCGAGAACGCCCGCCTCTACCGCGAGCTGGCCGACGAGCGCAGCGCCCTCGAGCGCCGGGTAGCGGAGCGGACCGCGGACCTGGTCGAGGCCCGCGCCGCGGCGGAGGCCGCGACCGCCGCCAAGAGCACGTTCCTGTCCAACGTGAGCCACGAGCTGCGGACACCGCTGACATCCGTGGTCGGGTTCTCGAAGCTCATCTCCAGGCGGCTGCACGACGTCGTCTACCCGACGATCACCAGTGACGACCCGAAGGTCCAGCGCGCGATGCGCCAGATCTCCGAGAACCTGGCGATCATCGTCGCGGAGGGCGATCGACTGACCGGCCTCATCAACGACACGCTGGATCTCGCGAAGATCGAAGCCGGTCGGATGGAGTGGCGCGCAGAACCCGTCGCCATCGGCGACGTCATCGAGCGGGCGACCGGTGCGACGGCGTCGCTCCTGGCCGACGAGGCGAGCCCGGACCTGGTCGTCGACATCGCTCCCGACCTGCCCCTCATCGTCGGCGACCGGGACCGTCTCATCCAGGTGGTCATCAACCTGATCTCGAACGCCGTGAAGTTCACTCCGTCAGGGACGATCACCGTCACCGCCGCCCCGGCCTCGAGCGACCGTGGGCTGGGCCCGTCGGGGGGCGTGGAGGTCGCGGTCGCGGACACCGGCGTCGGCATCGCGCCCGAAGATCATGCCAAGCT
>JAOUEA010000360.1 GCA_029858935.1 Actinomycetota bacterium | reverse complement strand
CATGGCGGAGCCCTCGTCGAAGGACGTCACGTCGAAGAAGCCCGCGAAGCGGAAGCCTCGCACGAAGAAGATCGCCGACAACGCCTCACTCCGTCTCACCGGCGATCGGTTGATCGTGCGCACTCCGGGCAGCGGCGAGCGCAAGAGCGCCGCGGGCCTGCTGATCCCCGCAACGGCTGCGCCGGCGCCGAGACAACTCATGTGGGGCGACGTCGCGCTCGTGGGGCCCGACGTGCGCGTCGCGAAGGAAGGCGACAGGGTCTTGTTCCTGCCCTCGTCCGGGTTGGAGGTCGAACTGGACGGGGAAGACCTCGTGCTCATGCGTGAGCGCGACGTGCAGGCCGTGTCGTCCGCGCCGGCCGAGGAGCAGGCCCCGGGGCAATACCTCTAGATCTGCCGGTCGACCGGCGACCAGACCCGTGTGCTCAGCTCAGCCGGGGATGAAGCTCAGTCGCACCGTCCGCACGTCGTTCTCGCGGTTCGGATCGACGAGCACGACCGACTGCCAGGTGCCGAGTTGTACGGCACCGCCGACGACCGGCACCACGAGCGAGGGCGCGACGACCACGGGGAGCAGGTGATCGCCGCCATGGCCGACCGACCCATGACGATGAGCGTATCGATCGTCTCGCGGGAACACCCGCTCGAGGAGCTCTTCGAGGTCTGACTCCGACCCGCTTCCGGTCTCCATCAGGGCCACGCCGGCAGTCGCGTGCGGGACGAACACATGGACGATGCCGTCAGCTCCAGCATCGGCGGCGAACCGCACCACCCGATCGGTGAGGTCCTGCACCCGGCGGCCCCGAGTTTCGAGCCTGAATGTTTCGGTTCGCATGCGACCTCACCCAGCGGCGTCGGACACGGCCGGGTCGCCCGTGTCGGCGTCTGCGTCGGCGAGCACCTCGATGTGGTGCCCCTCGTCGAATCCGTCGAATCCCAGACGCCATGTGTTGGCCGGCCAGCGGTAGTCGACGACTCCCTCCCCGGGCCGGAACACCGCCGTGTACAGCGTGCCCCAACCGTTGGCATACGACGTGCTGAACAACGGGGCGCGAAGGAAGGCATCGGCGAACGCCTCGACATCGGCGGCCTCGCCTTCGACGAGCCGAACGATGCACCGCTCTCGTTCGATCGTGCGGGTCGCCTCGGCTTGCTCAGGCCACTCGACCAGCCCCTGGTGGTTCGTCGCGGCCGGGAACGTGCGGAAGATCGGCTCGCGGTCCGGAGAGACGTACGCGGTGAGCGCCTCGGCGTGAAGATCCACGATCGTGAGGTTGTGCGCCAAGCTGAACGGAAGGCGCGCGATCGTCTGGCGAGCCTGCGACACCGTCTCGCACGTCTCGAGAAGGTATCTGACCACGATCGGGATGCCGAACCCGTCCCCCAGCACCCGGCGCCCTCCGAACGTGAGGGAGACGGCGAGTCCGGCATCGTTCATGCCGTCCAGCAGTCCCCAGAGGCAGTCGCTCGTTCCGATCACCCGTCGCTCGAGCATGCGCGTCGACCAGATCATCCCCTCGAAGCGGCTCGGGGCGTAGTCGTAGTTGCGCACGAGCGCCGGCCCGCCCTCACGTGTCCAGGCACCCTGCGAACACGCCGCCAGATAGGGAGGCGGCTTGTACAGCGAAAGCATCCGGGCCGCGAGATCGCCCCCGCCGGCGAGCTCGACGAGGCGCTCGTAGGCAGGCACGAGCTCGGGCATGTGCGCGCGCAACATCCGGACGCTGGTCGCATACGAGGCCCGCGCGGCCTCACCCTCACGCAGGAACCACTCGCGGTAATGGGGCCAGCGCTCCTCGAAGACCCGGGCCCACTTCGGGCCGGGTTGGAGTTCTTCTACCGCATCGAATCGAAAGGGAGCCATGGCCATCGTGGAGTTTCGGTCGCCCGCTACAGCATCTTGAAGCCGAACGGCTCAGGCTCGACCGGGGGAGGCGTCCGTTCGGGGGGCGGCACGCTGCGGAATTGCGACTTGATGCCGGTGATCCACGACCTCGCCCGTCCGACGAGCTCGTG
>JAOUEA010000359.1 GCA_029858935.1 Actinomycetota bacterium | reverse complement strand
ATCCACGATCGTCGTGTTCACCGCGCTGCCATTGGCAGAGAACACGAGGTGGGAGTAGAGGTGGGCCTTCGACTCCGGGAACAGCGGGGTGAACATCTGGTTCCCCAGGTCGACGGTGATCACATCGGCCTTCCTCCCCACGGTCAGTTCTCCCGTCTCGTGGCCGAGGGCGGCCGAACCGTTTCGCGTCGCCATCCGCACGACGTCGGGCGCTTGCTGCAGGCTCGGGTCGACCCGGCTCGCGCGGTGCATCAGCGAGGCGAACTTCATCACCTCGAACAGGTCGCGGCTGTTGTTGCACTCCGCGGCGTCGTGGCCGAGCCCGACGTTGAGTCCCGCCGCGAGCATCTCCGGCACCCGTGCGATGCCGTTGCCGAGCTTGGCGTTCGAGGAGGGGTTGTGGGAGATCTGCGTGCCGGTCTCGCGCATCAACGCGATCTCTGCGTCGGAGAGCCACACGCAGTGCGCCGCGATGCAGCGATCGAACAGGATGCCGCAGTCGTAGGCAACCTCGCTCGGACGCCGCCCGAATCGTTCCTTCGAGTTCTCGACCTCGGTCAGCGACTCGTTCAGGTGGATGTGGATGCCCGTGTTCAGGTCGTCGGCCAGCGACCGAGCTTCCTTCAACAGTCCCTCCGACGCCAGCGGGAGCCACTCGATCCCGATGTAGACCTCGATCCTGCCATCGGCGGCTCCGTGCGACTGCTCGTACGCGGTCTTGTTGTCCTCGAGCGTGTCGAGATCGTGCTCGTCGTCGGCGACGTCGTTCGACAACACAGCGCGGATCCCGATCTCCTCGGCCGCACGCGCGAGCCCGTCGAGGCGACGGTACATGTCGTTCACGGTCGTCACACCGCACTTGATCGATTCGCTGTAGCTGGACAGCGCCGCCCAGTACGCCTCCTCGGGACTCAACGCCCGGATGATGGGGTACCAACATGTCTCCAGGTACTCCCAGAGCGGAAGATGATCGCTCCATCCCTTGCCGAGGGCGGTGTGGTAGTGCAGGTCGACGAGGCCAGGCAGCACGGCCTTGTCGGTCGCGTCGATGACGGTGGCACCGCTCTCGTCGGCCGTCACGTCGCCGGCCGCGCCGACCTCGGTGATCCGGTCGCCCTCGACGACGACGGTGCCGCCGAAGATCACGTCGTCGGCGTCGTTCATCGTGACGATGGTGCCGTTCTTGATGATGATCCGGTCGCTCATGCCTCTACCTCCCTATCGAGAGATCCCCTGCCCCGATTGGGGCACCGCCGACGTCAGATCCACCCACACCGACTTCGAGTGCAGATACGGCTCCAGCGCCTCCTCTCCGAGCTCCTTGCCGAACCCCGAATGCTTCCTCCCCCCGAACGGCACGGCCACGTCGAACATCCCGTAGGTGTTGATCCACACCGTTCCGGCATCGATCCGATCCGCGATGCGGAGCGCCTTGCTCACGTCGGATGTCCAGATGCCCGAGGCGAGTCCGAAGTCCACACCGTTGGCGAGTGAGACCAGTTCGTCCTCGTCGGTCCATGGGATCACCGAAAGGACCGGACCGAAGATCTCATCCTGGGCCACCTTCATGTCGTTGCGCACACCGCTGATCACCGTGGGTTGCAGGAAGAACCCACCCTCGAGGCCGTCGACGGCCGCGTCGTCGCCTCCGACGACGATCTCTGCCCCCTGCTCACGAGCCGATTCCACGTAGCCCTTGACCCGGGTGCGATGAGCCGAGGAGATCAGTGGTCCCATCTGGGACTCCGGATCGAGGCCGGAGCCCAGCCGGATGGCGCCCGCACGCTCGCTGACCCGCGCGACGAGTTCGTCGGCGACCGAGGCCTCTGCGAAGAGTCGCGAGCCGGCAACGCAGGCCTGCCCCTGGTTGAAGAAGATGCCCCCGAAGGCGCCGCTGGTGGCCGCCTCGAGGTCCGCATCGGCGAACACGATGTTGGGGCTCTTGCCCCCGAGTTCCAAGCTCACCCGCTTCAGCCCATCGACCGCCGACCGCATGATCTCCTTGCCGGTGGCCGTC
>JAOUEA010000358.1 GCA_029858935.1 Actinomycetota bacterium | reverse complement strand
TGCTCGTGAACGCGATGCGCGAGCCGTCGGGTGACCAGGCCGGGCGCGTGTCGGCGCCTGCTGCGCGCGTGAGGCGTTGCCGGTTCGACCCGTCGGCGTCCATCACGAAGATCTCGGCGTCCCCCGTTCGCGTGCTCGAGTACGCGATGCGAGAGCAGTCGGGCGACCAGGCCGGGTCGCGGTCGGCGCCGGCGTTCCTGGTGACGCGCGTCTTCTGGGTGCCCTTGCGGTTCATCGTGAACACCTCGATGTTGGAGCCCTTCTTCGAGGCATAGGTGATGCGGCCGCACGATGTGGGAGCGGCATCGGTGGTGAACGTCGCCGTCACCGATCGCGCCCGGTCCATCGTCACGCTGCACGAGCCCAGTCCCGAGCATGCCCCCGACCAACCGGCGAAGCTCGATCCCGGATCGGCCGTGTGCGAGAGCGTGACGCTCGTGCCGTCGGCGAACTCGGCCTGGCAGTCGTTCGTGCAGTCGAGTGACCCCGGGGCGCTCGTGACCCGGCCGCCACCGTCACCGGCGAACGAGAGCGACAGCGTCCGCAGCGTGATCGGCGTGCTCGACAGCCTCGCGTAGTAGCGCTGGGTGCTGGCACCGACGAGGCTCCAGTTCGTGCCGCTGCCGGTCCATGTGCCACCGACCTTGGTGAACTCGCCGCCCACGTGCAGGCGCCCGCGTCCGGGGTCAGGGGTCAGGGCCCACACGCCGTTGTACCGACAGCAGATACCCGGGTTCCACGGGTTCGCCTCGGGGATCACCTTGCCGGTCGCGGGGTCGATCACGACCAAGCGGGGCGCGTGGTGACAGTCGGTGTTCGGGCGATCGTTGGCGCCGCACTGCTGTGCCGCCGTCTTCGCCACCCATTGGAAGTGACCCCCGACGAACAGCTTCCCGTCCATCCAGCCGGTCGCCTGGGCCGAGCCCGACGTGTCGGTCTTGAACGCCTGCTGGCCGGTCGCGAGGTCGTAGGCTGCGGCGAAGTCCGAGCCGCCGGCGCCGAGGTAGACCGTCGCCCTGCCCGAACTGGGATCGTTCTGCACGAGCAGGCTGATACCGAACGCTCCGCTGTTCGTCGACAGGTTGCCCGGGGTCCAGTTGAGGACCGACCCGCTCTCCGGGTCGACCTTGATTGCTGCCTTCGCGGGCGAGCTCGTGCCGCCGTCGATCGTGCTGTCGCACTGACACGCCGCGACGACGGCGCCTCCGGCGAGCACCATGTCGCGCACCTGCGGCGGCGTTCCGTGTCCTCGCAGCGACGGGTCGGTCTCGACCTGGGGAGCTTGATAGCCCGGCGAGGGCGATCCGTTGGGCTCGAACGACAGGAGCTTCGACGTGCCGACGTAGATCGCCCCGGAGGTCGCCAGCACGCTCTTGGCGCTGGCCGTGTTCGGCGCGAACGCCGCGACCGACCCGTCGCTCGGATCGATCGCCGCCACGTTCTTCCGCGAGAGCCCACCGACCCGGGTGAAGGACCCGGCGAGGTAGAGCAACCCGTTCGGGCCGAGCGAGAGGTCGAAGACCGTGCCGGCGCCGGACGACTTCGTGACCGCGGGCACCGGGAACGACGTCAGCGGGGCACCGGAGTCGGCGTCGAAGACGGCCAGGCTCGAGACCGCCCGGGCTGCGGAGCCGTTGGGGTTCTGCATCTCGGTGAACGACCCTGCGACCCAGACCTTGTTGCCCACGATCGCGATCGCTCGCACCTTGCCGTCGACCATGCCCGTCGCATCCGCCTGCGTGGCGGGCAGCGCCTGGGCCACCCCTCCCGACGTCAGCGACAGGGTTGCGGCAAGCACAACCAAGGCCAGCGCGCGCGAAGATGCGCGGGCGAAGCGTCCGGCGAGCATCGGGCTGAATCCCTCCCCCGGGGGTCGAGTCGGGTCGAGACGGTCACTCGGCCTACGAGCGTCTCACGGGTCCGATGCTATCGGCATCGGCTGAAAGGCGCATGGCGTCTCGCACGTCGATGGAACCGATCACCGGGTGAGCGGACCTCCCTGTCCTCGAAGTGCATGG
>JAOUEA010000101.1 GCA_029858935.1 Actinomycetota bacterium | reverse complement strand
GCTAGCGGATGCTCGAGACGGATCATGCTCGGCGATCCCACGGGTATCGTCCACGACCACCATCCGGCCCGCAGATCGAGCGCGATCGCGAGTCAGACGACATGGATGCGGTTCAACCAGGGAGGAGCATCGTCGGGGCGCGCGGAACGTCCGGTTCGAGACCATCGGTCACCGTGAGGTCCGCAGCGTCGCCACAGGCCGTTGACGACACGATCGCCGATCTCAGACTTGGAGTGGTCCGGCGAGCGAGCGGGCGAGCGACGACGACTTCAGGTTGCTGACCCTCGAGCCCTCGGACGACGTCGTCGGCGTCGGGACGACGTTCATCGCGACGGGCCCGAAGCTTCAACGGCGCCTTCCGCGATCGGTCGGCACGGAGGCGTCCCCGCCGACTCGATTCGGGAGCGGCCACACTCCGGTGACCCACGAGATCGCGAGGCGGCCGGCTGCTGAACCGCCCGCGGGCTCGTGGGTCGGAGTCGCCGTGTGCAGGAGGAACGTCCCCACTCCCGAGAGCGTTCCGACGACGACGCTCGCGATCATGCTCAGCTCGGGGTGCCCGCACCATGGGCCATCGAGTGATTCTCTCGGAGGGTCGATCGGGGGGCATGCGGTAGCTCGCTACCCCTAGGCCGTTTGGGCCCGGTCGGCCTCACTCGACGCCGCGATCCCCATCCCCCGCTCAAGACGGTCCGGCCCCCTGCCGATGGACAGCAAATCAACGGTCTTGATGCCGTGCACGCACGGCGAGAGGGGGAACCGTGGATCGAAGAGACTTCCTGAAGGCCGCGGCCTTCACGACCGCGGGGGCCATGATGGGCCCGACGGTGCTGCAGCGCGCGGGCTCCATGCTGGCGTCGCCTGCGCTGGCCGCACCGGGCGGCACGCTGTTCGGGTTCTCCGCACAGGAATACGAGGGCCAGAGCCGAGAACAGCTCATCACCTACCTCGAGGATCTCGGAGGCGTGCCCCTTGATACCGTGCACAACCGCTTCCCGTGGCAGACCTCGCTGGTGAACAAGTACTCGAAGTGGATCGTGCAGACGGGTCGCACGCCGATCCTGTCGTGGTTCACGCGCGGCACCGGAGGTGTGAGCTGGCGTCCGATCGCCGAAGGGGTGCACGACGCGCGCATCCGCCACGAGGCCCAGAGCATCGCCGCCGCCGGCTGGCCCGCCTACTTCTGCTTCCACAAGGAACCGGAGGACGAGCCGAGTCTGGGCACCGCCTCAGACTGGCGTGCCGCGCACGACCGCGTCTACGAGCTCTTCCAGCAGGAGGGGGCGACGAACGTGACGTTCGTCGCATGCTTGATGGCTTCGACGTTCAAGGGAAGCGCAGGCGGCTCGGCGGCGTGGCTGCCTCCGCGCTACGACGTGCTCGGCGTGGACGGCTACAACCGGAACGTCGGCGGCAACTGGCGGAGCTTCGAGACGATCTTCCGGCCGTCGCTGCAGGTGGCGCGCGACCGGTCGAAGCCGCTCTACGTGATTGAGCTGGGCTGCGTCGAGGGCGCATCGGGTCGCAAGGGCGATTGGATGCGTGACGCGGCGGCGACGACCGCATCGTGGCCGGAGCTGATCGGCGTCTCGTACAACCACGAGGCCGGCCAGACCGGCAAGGACGCCGACATGAACTACCGGGTCGACACGTCGGCGGCGGCGATCCAGGGCTTTCGCGACATGGTGCACCACGCGGCCTTCGCCGGGGAGAGCGGCGGGGGCACGGGAGGAGGCGACACCGGCGACGGCGACGCCAGCTGCGAGGTGCCACGCCGCAAGCTCAGGAACCGCCGCGAGCAGGTGCGCGAGCTGCAGGCCAAGCTCGAGCGGCAGCGTCGCAAGACCCGTCGGTTGCGGGAGCGCCTCAACGGTTGAGTCTCGTCGGGCACCCCTTCCAGGCTCGCGCCCGCCCGGCGTAGCATCGTCAGGCCAGCCGCGATCGAAAGGGGTACGTCGTGACCGATCATGACGCGCGAGCGGATGCATTCGTCGAGCGGACGTTCGACGCGCTCGTGCAGACGTGGGACGTCGCCAGCATGGCGCTCGGCCTGAAGCTCGGCTATTACGAGGCGCTGCAGCACGGCGCGGCGACATCGGTCGAGCTCGCGGCGCGCACCGACACCGTCGAGCGCTACACGCGCGAGTGGCTCGAGCAACAGGCCGGAACGGGCATCCTCGAATGCGAGGACGCAGCCGTTCCTGCAACCGAGCGGAGGTTTTCGCTGCCGTCGGCCCATGCCGAGGTGCTGCTCGACGGCGACTCCCTGCGATTCCTCGGCGCCGCGCTCCATATGGTGACCGCCGCCACCCTGAAGGTGCCGGCGCTGCTCGACACCTACCGCGGGCGTCAGGTGCTCGGTTGGGATGACTACGGCGATGACATGCGTCAGGGACAGGGGGCGATGAACCGGCCGTTCTTCCTCTCGGCGTTGGCCGAGGGGGCGCTCGGCTCGATCCCGGAGCTGCGAGACCGGCTCGAGTCGGCACCGCGCATCGCCGACATCGGCTGTGGCCTCGGCTGGTCTGCGATCGGCATGGCCCTCGCCTACCCCGATGCCGTGGTCGACGGCTTCGACCTCGACGAACCCTCGATCGATGATGCGAATCGGTTCGCGACGGAGCATGGCGTGGAGGACCGCGTGCACTTCTATGCTCGCGACGCCGGCGACGGCGACATCGCCGGCGAGTACGATCTCGCGCTCGCGGTGGAATGCGTGCACGACATGGCGCACCCCGTGCCAGTGCTCGAGACGATGCGACGCATCGTGAAGCCCGATGGGTACGTGATCGTGGCCGACGAGCGGGTCGCCGAGACGTTCGACCCGCCCGTCGACGACCTCGAGCGGTTCTTCTACGGATGGAGCATCACGACCTGCCTGCCCGACGGTATGTCGCACGAGGGGTCGGTGGGAACCGGCACCGTCATGCGCCCGAGCACGCTGCGCGGCTACGCCCTCGAGGCGGGATTCTCCGACCTCGAGGTGATGCCGATCGACAACGACTTCTTCCGCTTCTACCGACTGGTGGCTTGAAGCGCCCTGAAGACGCGTCGCGCGCCTCAGCGGCGGATCACGACGGTTGTGCCCATCGGGATGCCGCGCAGCTTGTTCATCTGCGGGTTGAAGACGCGCGGACACCCGTACGAGACCTGGCGCCCGCGGTCGGTCGGATCGGCCGTGCCGTGGATCGCCATGCGCCCGCCGCCGGGCCAGTAGGTCAGCACCTTGGAGAACCCCGAGAGTCCGAGCAAGTATGAACCGTACGGTCCCGACGCATCGCGCGGATCGAGGTGGGCCCAGACGAAGAACCGCCCCACGGTCGTCGGCGTGCCGGGGGCTCCGATGCCCACCGAGAACCGATGGCGCAGCTTCCCGTCGCGGTAATGGCGGAGCGTCCGCTCGGACAGGTCGACGACGACCCGGTGACGGATGCGATCGAAGGTGACGTCGTCTCCCTTGACCCATCCGTTCGACCCGTTCGGCTCGATGCCCAGCAGTATCCGGTACCACGTCGTGTCGCCGCGCACCCGCACACCGCGGATCGGGAAGGCGATGCGCTGACCCCAGGGGTTCAGCGCATCGATGCTCATGCGGAGCGTCGTGCCGCCGTTGGGGTCGTCGTAGACGTTCAACCGGCTGGCCTTGGCTCGCAGGGCCCACCCCCATCGCTCGATCGACTTCGGTGCCGGCGCGGCGGCCTGAACGATCTGCGCGGTTTCGTGCGCCGTCTCGACATCCCCGACCTCGAGGAACTCGCGAGGCGACGGAGACGGAGATGTCGACGGCGCTGCGGCCTCGGGGAACTCGCGAGCCGATGCGCTGCCGTCGGTGTACTCACCGCAACTCGCGCCCAGAAGCGCGAGAAGAGCGATGCACGCGATGAAGGAACGTCGGGGGGTCAACGCCCCCTATCTTTGCAGATGGAGGCGACGCGCACCCGCAAGCACCGGGAGTTAGCCTTCATATGCCGCGCGAGAGTGGCGGAATCGGCAGACGCGCCGGGTTTAGGACCCGGTGCCCGAAAGGGCGTGGGGGTTCGAGTCCCCCCTCTCGCACCGTCTCTGGCCAGCGGATCTTCGTTGTGTCCGGTTCGCTTGGGCAAGCTCCCCCTGTCAGCCGGATGCCCGTCACTCCATCGCCCGATTGCGGCACGGAGCTCGGCAAGACGAGACTCAAGCCTCATCAGCGTTGCCCGCGGGGAGGACTCGACATGAGTGTTCACGTGAGAACCGCCGGCGGCGCCACGTACGACGTCGATGTTGAGAGCGCGGCAGACTTCGAAGGGATCCGAGAGCAGCTCGTGACGCTCGGCGTCCCTTTGGCAAGGGTGATCGATACGCTGATCATCTCTGACGACGTCCTCGAGGGACCGCTCGACACGGCCGTGGACTGGCCAGACCCGACTACGCCACCCATCCCAACACCTCCCAACGCGGACACGCTCCCGCCCGGAAGATCCCCCTCGATCCTCGTTGCTTCCGCAGATCTAGAGGAGCCGTACCTCCAGTTCGGCGACGACGAAGGAGACTTCGTCGCCCTTTCACAGCTTCGAGAATGGAGCCTCGCACCGGCGTTTCCGAAGGCTCAGATGCGCTACAAGCGCTACTGGCTCAACACTGGGAGCTATCGGATCCGGGGGCCACAGGAGTTCTCGAAGACGGTGACCACCACGGAGGGCATGAGCGAAACCCAAAGCACCGCGCTCAGCGGCGAGCTAGGACTCGGGGTTGGGAAGGAAGGGGTGGCGAATCTGGGTCTCAAGTTGTCGGCCACCTTCCAGCGAAGCTTCACGGTGAGTAGCGAACGAACCGTGTCCGAGACCTATAACCTCACGATCCCAGAAGGCAAGATCGCCGTGTACACGATCTGGCAGCTCGTGAACGAGGTGGTCATCGTCGATCCGGCCGGCAGCGAGTTGGATTATGAGGGGAAGGTCCGCATCGGGTTCGTGCCGATCCCGGTTCGTTGGGTGGTATCGGTGGCGAGTGAAGCCACCCCCGGCTACGCCCTCGACCCCATCATGTTCGACTCCGCCTAGTGGTTCGTTGCCATCGTGTCCGCGGGAGGGTGTCATTCCCAGCGAGACGGCCCAGAGGTCCTCGGAGCTGGAGCTACCCGGAGTGGTCGTTGAGTGACGAGGGCGGTTCCTGTGGCTGAGACGCTCCCCGCGGAGCCGGTGCGCCTCGCGAGCCGGTTCCGAAGCCGTTCAGGCCTGGCAGCCGGTCTCGTTCGGCGAACGCGACCGCGGCGAGACCGGCCGCCACGATCGTGAGCGGCACCACCGGCCGTGTGCCGACCACGAGCGTCAGCGCAGCCGACGCGGCGAGCGTGATCGCGAGTCTCGGCAGGAGCACCTGTCGGCGTAGTCGCCAGTAGGAGAACACGGTCGCGCCCATGAACAGGCTGGTGCCGGCTCCGAGTGCGGCGAGCGTCGGCCCGTCGACGGAGTCGGTGGGGTGCAGCACCATCAGGTCGGCGGCGATCGCGAAGCCGACGATGCCGCCCACGAGCGGGAAGTGCGCGAGGCTGTACGCGTCGCGCGCGAACGCTCCGCGTTCGGCAGGCGCCGTCTCGGCGAACGCCGCTTCGAGGTCGTCCTTGAACCAGGCGAAGTAACTCCACCACAGCAGCCCCACCACGACCAGGCCCGCGCCGGCGAGGCCGATCAGATCGAGCGAGCGCGACGTATCGGCGGCGGCCGTGCCCGCGATGATCAACGACTCACCGATGGCGATGATCACGAACAGGCCGTGACGCTCCGCGAGGTGGCCGGCGGTGATGTCCCAGGGGTCGTCGGAGCTGCCGGCGATGGCAGCGGCCAACAGGTCGAGGACGATCGCCCCCACCCAGATCCAGGCACGCGCCGGCGTGTCGACGAGAGCTCCCGCGAGCACCGCGACCAGCCCGAGGGTCGACATCCCGACCCATGCGATGACGTGTCTCGACGACCTCGGGGCGCCGTCGGGATCGCCCGCGTTCGCGATGCGCAACTGCAGCCCCAGCCCCAACAGGCGCACCGCCACGTAGGGGATCGCGAACCACAACGCCTCGTCACCGAAGGCGAGCGACACCGACGACGCCATCACGAACGCGGCGGCCGTCGCCACCAAGGTGAACACCTGCACCACCACGTGCCGAGTGTCGGCGGGGTTCAGCGTCCACGTGAACTGGGTCCACGCCCACCAGACGAGCCAGAAGATCAGCACCGCTCGCCCCACCCCCACGAGGTCGAGGTGTTCCGCGGTCACGGTCGTCACCTGGGTGACGGCGAAGACGAAGACGAGGTCGAAGAAGAGCTCGACGAACGCGACCGACTGCCCCTCTGGTGCGTGCAGGGTACGTGACGCTCGCGCTCCCCAACGGCTCCGTCCGGTCGCCATCCGGGCATCTTGGTCGCCACCGCACCCAACGACAAGCGCCGTCCGCCCGGTGCCGAGCGCCTTCGACACCCGCCAACCTCGTGGAGACGTATATTGAGGACTCACGATCTCGGACTAAGAAGGGTTGTTGATCGCTTGGCGTACGTGATCGCAGAGCCGTGTATCGACGTGAAGGACCGCGCGTGCGTTGACGAGTGTCCGGTGGACTGCATCTACGAAGGCCCCCGCATGCTCTACATCCAGCCCGACGAGTGCGTCGACTGCGACGCGTGCGTGCCCGCATGCCCGGTCACAGCCATCTTCGCCGAGGACGACGTGCCCGGCGAATGGAAGCCGTTCGTCGCGGTCAACGCCGAGTACTTCAGTGACAGCGTCTCGGGCCTGGGATCCCCGGCAGGGGCCGCCCAGGTCGGCCCTTCGACGGTCGACCATCCGACCGTCGTGGCGTGGGAGACCATCTAGCCTGCGCGGAGCAAGCGGGTGACGGTGCCCTCGCCGTTCCCACGACGAGCGCGACCGCCTTCCGGCTAGACGGCGTGCAGCTGAGGCTCCGTCGCGGCGCCGTCGACGGGGGCAGACTTCGCGGTGATCTCGCCGGGCAGCGACACGACGAACCTTGCACCGCCCGAGGAGGCGTCCTCGACGTGCGCCGACCCGCCGTGGAGCTCGGCGAACCGCTGCACGAGGGAGAGTCCGATGCCCATGCCGCGGCCGGTCGACCCCTCACCCTGGCGGAAGGGCTCGAAGAGCACGTCCTTGAGCTCGTCGGGGACACCCGGACCATCGTCTTCGACGACCAGCTCGACGCGGTCGGGAAGCGCCGCAACTTCGATCAACACAGCGGTGCCCGCGGGCGTATGCCGCGCCGCGTTGACGAGCAGGTTCTCGACGACGCGCTCGACCTTGCCGGGGTCGACGTCGACCAGTACGTCGTCGCTTCGCACCCGCACCGGATGGTCGACGAGCGCAGCCGTGTCGGCGACCACGCGACGTGCGAGCGCACCGACGTCGGTCGGCTCCCGCTGCGGCTTCACCTTGCCTCGATCGATGCGGTCGAGGTCGAGCAGGTCGTCGATCAGGCGATTCATCTTCCTGCCGCTGTGCTCAATCACCTGATAGAGCGCCTCACGCTCGTCGTCGGTCAGGTGTAGCTCGTCGTCTCGGCGGATCGTCTGCATCGCGCCGAGCACGCCCGCCAGCGGGCTCTTGAGATCGTGCGACACCGCGTGCAGCAGCGTGTCCTTGACGTCATTCATCTCACGCAGGTCGCTCGAGCGATCGGCCTCGGCCTCGACGAGGCCCCACTGCGCGTCAATGATCGACCGCAGGGTGTCGAGCAACATCGCGGCGGCGAGGAACACCGCGAATCGCACCGCGCCGTTCCAATAGGGAACGGGGTCGGCCGTGGTCGTGGCGGGCGACGAGAGCACGTCGCTCACGAGCCCCGCAACGGTGCTGACGACGACCGCCACGGCACCCCAGCGCCGACCGAGGTTCCAGGTCACGAGGCCGATCGGCATCAGGTACAGCAGTGAGAGCGACAGCTGCGGGCCCGTGAGGTAGTCGAGCACGCCCACGACCACGATGAACGCCAGGCCCAGCACCGCCACCAGCAGCGAGGACTTCCCTTCGAAGAAGCCCCTCGTGCTGCGCAGCACGCGACGGTTCACCGCCGGCCCGGCGGCGCTCGAGTGTTCCACCTGTGAGGATTCGACAGCCGGAGGCGCTACCTTGAGTCGGGTAACCGAGGCCCGGTCACCGACGCCCCCGATCCATGGCGAGCGCCTCCGCGAGGGCCCGGAACGCCCGCCCGCGGTGGCTGATCCGATCCTTCTGGTCGTCGGAGAGTTCAGCCATCGTCTCGTCCCAGCCCGCTGGAACGAAG
>JAOUEA010000357.1 GCA_029858935.1 Actinomycetota bacterium | reverse complement strand
TCACTGACCGACGATGACCGCGCGACGCTCGACGGCGCTCGCGGCGAGGCCGCGCGTTTCGCGATGCGGATCCTCACGCGGACCGCGGGGGCCATGGGAGCGGCACGATTGCTCGATGTGACCTCGGCCCACATCGACGGCTGCCTGTATCACGGCCGGGCAGGCCTGGACTTCGCTCGGCGGCTGGCCGATGACGGAGCCCGTGTGACGGTGCCCGCCACGCTCAACGTGTCCTCCCTCGACCTCTTGCACCCCGAGCTCGTGCATCTCGATCCGGTCATCGCCGCCGACGCTCGAGCGATGATGGACGCGTACGTCTCGATGGGGTGCCGCCCGACCTGGACGTGCGCTCCCTACCAACTGCCCGAGCGCCCGGGTCTCGGCGAGCACGTCGCGTGGGCTGAATCGAACGCGATCGTGTTCGCCAATTCGGTGCTTGGGGCACGCACCGGCCGCTACGGCGACTTCATCGACATCTGCTGCGCGATCACGGGCCGAGCCCCCGCAGCGGGCCTGCACCTCGATGAGGAACGGCGGGCGCGGACGGTGTTCCGCGTCGGCGGGATACCCGACGCACTGCTCGACGACGAGGCCGCCTACGCGGCGATCGGGCATCTCGTCGGGCGTGCGACGGGCAATGCCGTCCCGGCCATCGTCGGTCTTCCCACGAACGCCACCGAAGACCATCTGAAGGCGCTCGGTGCCGCTGCCGCGTCATCGGGCGCCGTCGCGATGTTCCACGCCGTCGGGGTGACACCGGAAGCGCCGAACCTCGACACCGCGACCGGCGGGGGGGAACCGACGCTCGACATGGCGATCGGACCCACCGAGCTGCGGGCGGCGCGAGATGAGCTGTCGACCGTGGGGGTCGGCGCCGCCGTGGGAAGCGTGAGCGTGGGAACGCCGCATTGCTCGGTCGCCGAGCTCGGGCGGCTCGCCGAACTCGTCGAGGGGCGCAGGCTCGCGGTTCCCTGCTTCGTGAACACCGGTCGCGACGTCGCCGCCGAGGCGCCCGACGTGATCGCCATCCTGCGGGAAGCCGGGGTCTCGATCGTGACCGACACGTGCACCTACATCACGCCCATCATCGAGCGTGCCGCCACCCCTGTCGTGACGAACTCCGGGAAATGGGCCTGGTACGCCCCGGGGAACCTGGGGTTCGACGTGGCGTTCGCAACGCTGAAGGAGTGCGTCGACTCGGCCGTGGCAGGCAGGCTCGTCCGCGACCCGGAGGCGTGGGGCGATGCCTGAGCCGGTACGAGCGATCGTTCCCGGGGTCGCAACCGGCGAGGTGGTGGTGCTCGACGAGCCGCTCAGCTTCTGGGGCGGGCTCGACCCCGAGACGGGCCGGCTGATCGATACGCATCATCCGCAGGCCGGCGTCACGTTGATGGGGCGGGTCCTGGCGATGCCATCGGGGCGAGGTTCGAGCTCGAGCTCGTACGTGTTGGCCGAAGCGATCCGGGCGGGAACGGCCCCGATCGCCGTGGTGCTCGGCGAGGCCGATGCGATCGTCGCGCTCGGGGCGATCGTCGCCGCAGAGCTCTACGGCATCGAGGTGCCGGTGGTCGTGACGCCCGCCCTCGATCTGGTCAGCGGCCGGATCGTCACCGTCCGAGCACGCGCCGACGGGCGGGCCGAGATCGAACTGGTCTGAAGGATCGTCGTTCGAGGTCACCGATAGACTCGCCGGGTGGCGAGCCGCTGCCCCTCGTGCCAGGCGACGAACGACGCCGATGCTCGCTTCTGCGTTTCCTGTGGCGCATCCCTGGGCTCGAGGTGTGCCTCCTGCGGTGTCGAGGTGCCCAGCCTCGCCAGGTTCTGTCCGTCGTGCGGTGCCCGGATCGGGGACCGGCCGGGGCGCGGAGCGCCGCTCGAGGAGCGAAGGCTCGTGACGATCGTGTTCGCGGATCTCGCAGGGTTCACGGAGCGGAGTGATCAAGCCGACCCGGAGGACGTTCGGCGCTTGCTGGTGCCGTTCCATGCCGTCGCGAAGGAGGAGATCGAACGGTTCGGCGGC
>JAOUEA010000355.1 GCA_029858935.1 Actinomycetota bacterium | reverse complement strand
CCGGTGCTGTCGTGGATCCTGCTCCGAGGGCGTTGTCGCGCGTGCGGTGAGGGCATCCCCCTGCGGTACCCGCTGCTCGAGGTCTCGACCACGATCCTCGCGGTCGCCGGGGTGGTGGCCTACGAGCGCATCTGGGTCGCGGCGATGGTGGCGGTCTTCCTCGCACTGATGCCGGCGATCGCGTGGATCGACATCGAGCATCGGATCATCGCCAACCGCATCACGTACCCGGCCTTCGTCGGTTTCAGCGGGTACGTCGTCGTCGCACGGTTGTTCGACGGAGGAACCGATCCCGTGAGGGCGCTCGGGGGAGCGTTGCTCTACGGCGGGGTGCTGTTCGTCGTCGCGGTCGTGTCGCGCGGCATGGGCATGGGCGATGTGAAGCTCGCGCTCGTGATCGGCGTCGTGCTTGGCTCGATCGGGCTTCGGTTCGTGGGCGTCGCCGCAGCGGGGGCCGTGCTGTTCGGTGGCATCGGTGGCATCGTCGCGTTGATCGCCGGCCGCGACCGCAAGGCGATGATCCCGTTCGGCCCGTACATGGCCGCGGGAGCGGTGGTCGCGGCCCTCTGGGGCGAGCCGATCGCCGACTGGTACCTGCGGGCCTTCACGGGCTCCGGCCTGTAGGAACAGGCTTCCGGCGCAATCGAACACACGTTCAAACATCGTGTCGCGAGATGTTTGACTTGCCCTGTGCCCTGATGTTTCGTGAGCATCCTCAACAGCACCTGTGTGTGCTGGTGTGACTCATGTGCCTGATGTGACTCGTGTGACGGAGAGGGGCGGCATGGCCGACGCGCAACCGTTCGTGACTGGAGCGTTGCTCACGGTCGCGGAGGTGGCGACGGGCATGCGTGTGTCGAACATGACCGTGTACCGACTGATCAAGAGCGGCGAGCTGCCCGCGGTGCGGGTGGGCAAGGGCTATCGCATCCGCGAGCGGGAGCTGCAGCGGTTCCTCGAAGAGCGCTCCGTTCGCGTGGAGGGCGCATAGTGGCGAAGGGACGCATCGGTCTCGACATCGGATCGACGGCCGTCCGGGCCGTCGAGCTGACTGGGAGCGATCCGCCCACGGTCGTGAAGGCCGCCCAGGTGCCGCTGCCCGCCGGCGCGGTCGAGAACGGGGAGGTCAAAGACCCGGAGGTCGTCACCGAGGCCCTCAGAGAGCTGTGGGAGCGCGGAGGGTTCAAGGCGAAACGCGTGTACATGGGGGTCGGGAACCAGCGCGTGGTCGTGCGCGAGATCGCGCTGCCCTACCTGCCGGAGAAGGAGCTGCGAGCCTCGCTCGGCTTCCAGGTGCAGGAGTTCATCCCGATGGCGGTCGACGAGGCCGTGCTCGACTACGACCCGATCGGCGAATTCGACCAGGACGACCGCAAGATGCTGCGCATGCTACTCGTCGCGGCTCAGCGGCAGATGGTCGACACCGTCGTCGCCGCTGCGACCGGCGCGAAGCTCGAGCCCGTCGGCCTCGATCTCGTGCCGTTCGCCATGGTGCGCTCCGTCGGCACGACGGGCGTGGGCATGGACCTCGAGGACGAGGGCGACGAGGCTGTGATCGACATCGGCGCGCACGTCACGAACATCGTGGTCCATGCGCGCGGCACGGTGCGGTTCGTCCGCATCCTGCCCTCGGGCGGGCGCGACATCACATTGGCCATCGCCCGGGGCATCGGCGTCGACGACGAGGTCGCGGAGCGTCTGAAACGGGGCGAGGAGGTCGAGCTGGAGTCATCGCAGCCCGATGCGCCCCAAGCCGATGACGGCGACGACGCGGCCCATCCCGACGCGGCCGGCGAGGGTGACGACGAGGCAGGCGACCGAGGAGCCGACTCGGTCTCGGAGCCCCTCGATCTGAGCCGTGTGCGCGAGATCGCCATGCAGCGGGCTGCGAGCTTCGTCGACGAGATCCGCTCGTCGCTCGAGTTCTACACCGCCCAGGCTCAAGGAGCGCGCATCGCACGCGTGCTCGTCACCGGCGGAGGCTCCAAGCTCGAAGGCTTCCTCGAGCTGCTCCGGCAGCGCAT
>JAOUEA010000356.1 GCA_029858935.1 Actinomycetota bacterium | reverse complement strand
CGGAAGAGCGCGAGTAGGAGCGGCATTGAGCCGGCGAGCCGTGGTGAGGCGGGTCGTGTCCCGCCTCACCGTCGTGGTGGAGGCGCGCGCGGCGCCCATGGTGAGCGTGTCCGCACACGGCTGACGTGAACGCCCGTTTCGTCCTGATCAAGGTGCTCGGGTCACTGGCGACGCTCGCCTTCGTCGTCGCGTTCAACTTCTTCCTCTTCCGCGTCGTCGAGGGCGACCCGGTCGCGAACCTCTTCCGCGGCCGAAACCTCACGCTCGAGCAGCGACAGGAACTCCGCCAGCAGTTCGGGCTGGACGGGTCGAAGGTGGAGCAGTTCGGGCGCTACGTGGTGCAGACGGCGCAGCTGAACCTCGGCCGCTCGTACACCTCGAACAAGCCGGTGAGCGAGGAGATCCTCTCCCGCGCTTGGCCGACGATCGCGCTGGTCGGGGTGTCGACGGTGCTGTCGACGGTGTTCGGGGTGCTGATCGGCATCGCCGCGGCCTGGAAGCGGGGGTCTCCCACCGACTACGCGTCGACCGGCTTCACGATGGCCACCTACTCGATGCCCGACTTCTGGCTGGGGATGCTGCTGCTGATCTCACTGGCGGTGCTGCTCGGGTGGTTCCCGGTGGGGGGGATCACCGACCCTGGAACCGAGGCGACCGGTCTCGGCCTGCTGCTCGAGCAGGCGCACCACATGTTCCTGCCGGCGTTGACGCTGACGCTCGCCTACCTCGGCGAGTACGCGCTGGTGATGCGCTCGTCGCTGCTCGACACGATGCGCGAGGACTACCTCACGCTCGCACGCGCCAAGGGACTGCGCGACGTGATCGTGCGCAACCGGCACGCGGTGCCGAACGCGATCCTGCCGGTGGTCACGCTGATCGCGATCAACTTCGGGTTCGTGCTCTCGGGCGCGATCGCGGTGGAGACGATCTTCTCGTGGCCGGGCCTCGGGCTGGCTACCTACAACGCCCTGAGCGGGCCCGACCTGCCGATGCTGCAGGGCCTGTTCCTCGTCTTCAGCGCGTCGGTGATCCTCTTCAACCTGGTTGCCGACCTGCTCTACGCCTACCTCGACCCGCGGGTACGGACAGCATGAGCCCGGGCATCGGCCTCCGGTGTGTCGCTGCGACCGGCCGCGGCGTTGCCGCGGCGTTGCGGCGGCCGCTCAGGTGCTTGTCGCGGGTCGGGATCCGCGGGGGCAGGTCCCGACCCTGCGGGAGAAGCGCATGAGCACTGTGGACGTCACGATCTCCGCGCGCCGCATCGCCTGGCAGCGTCGGCGCCGCGCGCTCGGGCAGACGTGGGCCGAGTACCGCAGCTCGCCGGCAGGGCTGATCGGGCTCGGCCTACTGGTGCTGATCGTGGCGATGGCGCTCGCGGCGCCGCTGCTCGCCGACGAGTCGGCGCTGCAGCCGATCAACGCCGTCGACAACCCGCGCTGGGCGACGCCCTCGGAGTTCCCCCCGCTCGGCACCGACAACCTCAGCCGCAGCGTGTGGGCCCAGTTCGTCTGGGGCTCCCGGATCAGCCTGCTCGTGGGGCTCGCGGCCACGCTGATCGCGATCGTGATCGGCTCCGTGGTCGGGATCACCGCAGGCTTCTTCGCTGGCGTCCCCGGGTCGGTGCTCATGCGGATCACCGAGTGGTTCCTCGTGATCCCCTTCCTGCCGCTCGCGATCGTGCTCGCAGCGATCCTGGGCCGGTCGGTGACGAACATCATCATCGTGATCGGCGTCACCTCGTGGCCGGCGACCGCTCGGCTGATCCGTGCGCAGGTGTTGACGCTCAAGGAGCGTCTCTACGTCGAACGCAGCCGTGCGCTCGGCGCATCGAGCGGCCACCTGATGGGGAGGCACATCCTGCCCAACGTGTCGCCGCTGATCCTCGCGAACCTCACGCTCACCGTGCCGGTGGCGATCCTCTCCGAGACCACGCTCTCCTTCCTCGGCCTCGGCGACCCGACGCGCGCGTCGTGGGGGAAGATGCTCGACGAGGCGTTCGCGGCGGGGTCGCTGACGCGCAACGC
>JAOUEA010000354.1 GCA_029858935.1 Actinomycetota bacterium | reverse complement strand
CTCGGGCGCCCCGGTGGCTACCACGCGTGGGTCGGCAAGACGGTGCACACGATCCTCGAACAGGTCGAGAAACGCGAGGTCCCCAAGGACCCACGCGCGATGGTCGAGGTGCTCCGGGAGCGCTGGCGCCCACAGGAGTTCCCTTCGATGGCCGTTTCGAAGGCGTTCTTCGACCTGGCGCACGACCACATGCTGCGCAACTGGTTCGATAACTACGCCGAACGCCCCGCTGCCGGCATCGAGCGGTTCTTCGAGTTCGACTTCGAAGGCGCAACGGTGATCGGCTACATCGACCGCATCGGCCCCGCCGTACAAGACGGCTACGTGATCACCGACTTCAAGACCGGCAAGAGCGACAGCGCGGGGCCTCCCCGCGACAGCCTGCAGCTGGGCATCTACTACCTCGCCGTGCAGGAGTCGCCCGACCTCGCGGAGTTCCAGCCCGTGAAAGCCGTGGAGCTCGCGTTCCTGCGAGGGAACTGGAAGAGCCCGCAGATCGACTATCGGAAGTGGATGGTGACCGATCGCGACGAGGAGGCCTACCAGCGGGAGATGCGGCAGCGCCTCGCCGAGCTGATCGCGAGGAAGCGCGAGCTGAACGAACGCGAGGTCTTCCGGCCCAACCCGTACGCGAACTGCCGGTTCTGCGACTTCCAGACGCTCTGTCCCTTGTATGCAGAGGGGCAACCGGTCTTCCCGGTGGAAGCCGTCCGCTCCGGTGCGCCCGAAGGGGTGCCGGCGTGAGCCCGTCGTTCCCGAGCGAGGTCGTCGCGGCGATGGGCGGCGCGCCACCGACCGACGAACAATGGCGCGCCATCACGATGCCGCTCGAGCCGACCGTGCTGATCGCCGGCGCCGGCTCGGGGAAGACGAGCGTGATCGCTGCCCGGGTCGTGTATCTGGCGCTCGCTGCCCTCGGCCGCACCGACGGCGTCGACGGCGTGCTGCCGGGCAACGTGCTCGCGCTGACCTTCACCGTGAAGGCCACCGACAACCTGCGCTCGCGCATCCGCCGCGCCCTGGCGGGCGTCGAGCTCGCTCCGGGCGAGGAACCCGAGATCCTCAATTACCACGCGCTGGCCGCCCAACTGATCGATCGTTACGGCATCCTGGCGGGCGTCGAGACCGGTCGCCGGGTGCTGAGTCAAGCCCAGCGCGTCACACTCGCCGGACGCGTGCTCGACGAGATGACGTTCGAGCACGTGAAGACCGAGTGGCAACCCAGCGTCGTCGACAAGATCTTGAACCTCGATGCACAGATCGCGAACCACCTGATCGTCCCCGATGACGTGGTCGCCTTCGTCAAGGAACGACTCCCCGTGTTCAAACAGATCGCCCGCACCGACCGCGTCTACTACGCGGCCCTCGAGCGCATCGAGCTGGCCAAGGCGGTCGGCGTGTTCCGCCGGTTGAAACGCGACCTCGGTGTGATCGATTTCGGTGACCAGATCGAGCTGGCGGTGCAGGTTGCGAACGGGCACCCTCAGGTCGGCCAGGACTACCGCGACCGATTCGCCGCCGTGCTGCTCGACGAGTACCAGGACACCAACGTCGCACAGGGCAGATTGATGCGCGCGATGTTCGGCAATGGGCACCCCGTCACCGCGGTCGGCGACCCCGACCAGAACATCTACGCATGGCGCGGCGCGTCGCTGTCGAACCTGTTCGACTTCGCGACCGATTTCCCGAAGGGCGATGGCTCGCCCGGTGAGCGACTGCCGCTGTTCACGAATTTCCGGTCGGGGGCTCGCATCTTGCATGCGGCCGACACGATCATCTCGCCGCTCCCGGCGGCTCAGCGCCCCGACCCCGACAAGCGACTCGTGCCCTTCGGCCCGAACGGCGAGGGCGACGTCACGGTCACATCGCACCGAGACGAGCTCACGGAAGCTCGCGCCATCGCCGAGCGCATCGTGGAACTCCACCGCGCGGGCTCCCCCTGGTCGGAGATCGCCGTGCTCTGCCGCACGTCGCGGCTGTTCTTCCTGCTGCAGCAGACGTTCGGCGAGCGGCAGATCGCCGCCGAGATCGTGGGGCTGG
>JAOUEA010000100.1 GCA_029858935.1 Actinomycetota bacterium | reverse complement strand
TGGATCCTGGCGGACTCTCGAGCACGAGCACACGCCCGACCGGCAACGGGAAGAAGGGGTTGTCGATGTCGAGCGTGAACTCAGCCGTCGCGGGATCGCACTCGCCGATGTCGGCCAGGTTGTCGAAGCTCCCCCGTCGGGCGCACGAGATCGACACGAACGCGGCGGCGGCGAGGACGACCGCGCCCGCCCTCCTCACATCGGTCAACACGTGACCTCTCTGCTCGGCCGGACCATCCGACCTCGACCAGGTTGCAATGCAAGCGTAATCAGCGGAGCTGAAACCGCGCTGAAGGGGGGCGCTCGGACTCCGAGGCTCAGGCGACCACGGCGGGAGTGGTCGAGCCGTAGAAGGAAAGCCGCTTGAAGGCATTGTCGTCGAGCTTCACCACGGCATCCCGGACCTTCTCCATCTGACCCGCGCTGAGTTGACGGTACGAGACCAGCTCGAGCTCCTCGTGCTCGTCCTCGTTCTTCCCACGCCATCCGACCCGGACGTTGCCCACACCTGGTGCGTAGTACTTGAGCTGAGAGGCCTTGGGCTTCGTGCGCTCGAACTCCTCGATGACGAGCACGTCCTCGTAGCAGTCGACGGGCACGCACGTCTCGGCACCCATCTCGAACACCCTCCCGCGATCGACCCAGTTGATCGGGGGAGGCGCGAAGCCCTGCTCGTAGCTGGGCGTGTCGAGCGTCGGGTCGGCCATCATCTGGACGCCCGCCCGAGCGCCCTCCTCGCCCGCGATCCAGCCCGGGGACTTCACGAGCTTCGCCTCCTCGTATTCCTCCGGGTACTCACCGAGGTGCCAGACGTTGCCGTTGCGGTCCTGGGCCCAGAACGCGAGCTCGGCTTCCACGAGCTCGCCGTCGGTGAAGTCTCGCTCCCAGGCGACGACCACCTGGACGCCCGCGATCTCCTTGGTCATGTCCGTGACCGTCGAGATCACCTTGCGCTCGATGGGGTCGCCTTCATCGAGCGCGACGCCTTCCAGGACGAACTCGGTGCCGGGCGTGAGCGGGAACCACTGGTTGTCGACCGGAGTACCCGGCTCGAACTCGGCAGGGTCGAAGTCGCTGGCCGTGACGGGGGAGGCCGACTCGGGCGCAGCCGACGACGGCAGCGCGGTCCCGGACGCTGTCGGCGCGGTCGTCGACGACCCCGATCCGCCCCCGTCACAGGCTACGAGCAGGATCGGGACCAGGAGAGCCAGTGCGGCGATCCTCCTCCTGCCGTTCCTCCTCACTTCGACGTCCCTTCGGATCCTGGTCAGGCGGGCACGGGTGCTGCAGGCATCGGGGTGCCGGCCTCGCCGCCCCGCTTCGCGAAACGCAGGTAGAGCGAGGGCACGACGAACAGGTTGAGCAAGGTCGCCGAGATCAGCCCGCCGAGGATGACCCATGCCATCGGGTACTCGATCTCTTGGCCTGGGATCTCGCCGGCGAGCAGCAGCGGCACGAGGGCAAGACCGGTCGTCAGCACCGTCATCATGATCGGCACCACGCGCTCTCGGGCCCCGCGGAGCACGAGCTCGGGGCCGAACGCCACCCCTTCGAAGCGCTCGAGGTGCTGGTAGTGACTGATCAGCATGATGCCGTTGCGGGCCACGATGCCGAGCACGGTGAAGAAGCCCACGAGCGAGCCGAGCGAGATCACCCCACCGCTCAGGTATGCAGCCACGACGCCACCGACCAGCGCGATCGGAAGAGTGAGGAACGAGAGCGTGGCGAGGCGCCAGCTGCCGAACGAGGCCTGCAGCAAGAGGAAGATGCCGATGGCGGCGGCGATCGCCCCGGCGTTCAGGCGGTTCGATGCTTCCCGTCGCTCGGTGAACTCCCCGAGGAACTCAGCGTGGTACTCGGCCGGCCACTCGAAGTCGTCGAGCCGAGCCTCGAGATCGGTCACGATCGAGCCGAGATCCCTGCTGCCGTCGATATTCGCGCCAACGTCGAGGCTCCTGAAGAGGCTGTCGTGATAGATCACGTTGGGGACGGGCTCGATCTTCACATCGGCGACGTCCTTCAAGCGAACGTACTCGCCGGAGGGCGTGTCGAACAGCAAGTTCCCGATGTCGCTGAAGGTGTCGCGCGTCTTCGGTGCGCTCCACACCTGGATGTCGTACGCCTTTCCGTCGCGGAAGATGTCGCCGGCCTCCTCGCCCGCGAGCAAGCGAGCGGCCGAGCGGCGAACGTCACCGGGCTTGAGTCCGTATCGCTGGGCCGCCGGGAGATCGACGACGACGCTCACCTGTGGGATGTCCTTGAGCGATTCGACATGGTTCTCGGTGACGCCCGGCACGCCGGCGAGGATGTCGTTGACCTCATCGGCTGTCTCCTGGAGCTGCGCCAGGTCTTGACCGTAGATCCTGATGGTGATCGCCTCGCTCGAGCCCGTCAGCACCTCGCGGATGCGCTCCTTCAGGTAGGTCAAGACGTCGCGCTTGAGCCCCGGATAGCTATCGACGACCTCTTGGACCTTCGCGAGCGTTTCGTCGTAGTCCACCGAGGGGTCGACACTGATCCAGTTCTCACCGAAGTCGATCCCCACGACTTCGTCCATCAGGAGGGCCTGTCCGATGTGGGAGCCAGCGTTGCGCACACCTGGGATCTCCAGGAGATCGCTATTGGCCCGGGCCGAGATCCTGAACATCTCGGGCTGCCCCGTGCCGGGCACGGTCAGCCAGTGCATCAGGAAGTCGCGCTCCTTGAACGAGGGTAGGAGCGACTGTCCGAGCAGCGGCACTGCCGCAACTCCCATCACCGTCGCGAGTCCGACCGCCGCGTACGCACGACGCGGACGGTAGACGATCTTCTGCAGAACGAAGTGGTAGGCCCGCTGCAGGGCAGGCACGACCGGAGACTCACGTTCCCTCAACGACGACGCCTTGCGGAAGAAGATCAAGCTCATCGCCGGCGTCACGGTCAGTGCGACGACCATCGAGGCAAGCAGGGCCAGTGCGTATGACGTGGCGAGCGGTCGGAAGAACGAGCCAGAGAGGCCCTGGAGCATGAAGATCGGCGCCACAGCGACGATCTCGATCAGGGTCGCGTAGACGATCGCACTTCGCACCTCGAGCGAGGCTTCCAGGATGACCCTCGCCGTGGAGACACCTGTCCCCTCGCTGCGATGCTGTCGCAAGCGTCGCACGACGTTCTCGATGTCGATGATCGCGTCGTCGACGATGTCCCCGAGGGCGATCACCATGCCGGCCAAGATCATCGTGTTGATCGTTGCGCCGCGCCAATGGAGCACGAGCCCGGCCGCGATCAGAGACAGCGGGATCGCGACCACGCTGATCACGGCGGTACGCCAGCTGTACAGGAACAGGCACAGCATGAGGATCATGAGGATGGCGCCGAACCAGATGGCCTTCGAGAGGTTGCTGATCGACTCCTCGATGAAGGTGGCCGGGCGGAAGATGGTCGCGTCGATGGCGATGCCCGACAGACCAGGTTTCAATTCATCGAGCGCGGCTTCTACCCCGCGCGTCACATCGAGCGTGTTCGCCCAGGGCAGTTTCTCAACGATGAGCATGAGTCCGTGGCCGTCGTTGATGACGGCATCGCCCACCAGCGGCCACGTGCCGCGTTTGAGATCTGCCACGTCTTGGATCTCGAGCACCTTCCCGTCCACGGACTCGACCGGCACGGCGCCCAGATCTTCGGCCTGCCGGATCGGAAGGACGTGCCGAACCTGGTAGCGGTTGGTGGGCGTGTCGATGAAGCCTCCGCGCCCGATGTAGTTGCCGTCGGAGTACTGCAGCAGCCCGGCGTCGAGGGCGTCCGCGACAGCGGTCGAGACCGCGTCGACGGTGACGTTGTTCTCGCGGAGCCGCTTCGGATCGATCTCGATCGTGGGCATCTCGATCCGCTCGCCCCAGATCGGAACGTTCGCCACACCGGGCACGCGCATCAGGCGCGTTCGGATCTTCCAATAGGTCGTCATCGACAGATCGATGAGGTCGAGCTCGGGATCGGTGGTCGTGAGCCCGATCTTCATGACGCGGCTCGTCGCGGAAAGGGGCTGGATCATGAACGGAGGACTGGCCCACGTCGGCAGCTGGGGCGAGATCTGCGCGATGCGCTCGGCGACGTGCTGACGCGCGGTCAACAGATCGGTTCCGGGCTTGAAGATCATCTCGATCGATGACAGCGACTCGACCGACTTCGAGCGGATGTCATCGAGGCCGGGCACGCCGTTGAGGGTCTGCTCGAGCGGGATCGTGACGAGCGATTCGACCTGGTTCGCCGACAGGCCGAGGGCGGGGGTCTGCACCTCGACCTTCGGAGGCGCGAACTCGGGGAAGACGTCGATCGCCGTGTGGCGGAGCTGCTGAACGCCGAAGAACATCAGGGCGGCGGCGAACGCGACGACGAGGTACCGGAACTTGAGGCTCGATCCTACGATCCACCGAAGCATCGGGCGTTCCTTCCTTTCGCGATCGCGTTACGCATCGAACTCTGTCTCGGATCCGTACAGCTCGGGGGCCCCGACCGTGACGACCTGGGTCCCGGCGGGCGGTCCCGAAGCGAGGAACGCCCGGCTCGAGGACTCATGCTCGATGTCGATCGGCGCGCGCACGAATTCCAGCGGTTCGGGGTTCGTGTAGACCCAGAAGTCCCCGTGCGCATCGAGGTAGACAGCGTCGTAGGGCACGACGAGCTCGGACCCACGTTGTTCGACGGCGACCGTCTCGATGCCGAGCCGCTCCACCGCCGACTCATCGAGGATGACGCGGAGCACGTCCTCGCCTTCGACCGGCTCGAGCGTGTAGGGCTTGTCTTGCACCACGTACTCATCGGTGACCGATCCGCCGCAGGCCGCCATCGCGAGCACGATGAGTACGACCGAGGCGATGCCTACCAGGCTGCGCTTCATCGGGACCCTCCTCTACCCTTTGACCGGGTCGACGTCGGGGATCCTGATGAGCAGATCCTCGGCCGCGGTGTCCAGCTCGGCGACGAAGCCGAATCGCAGGTAGGCAGCCGGGATCACGATGAGGTTCAGCACCAGCGTCGTGACCAGGCCACCGAGGATCACGGTGGACATCGGCCCGACGATCTCGAAGCCGGCCGAGCCCCCACTCACCGTGAACGGGATGAGGACGACGGCCGCCCCGAGCGTCGTGGTCAGGATCGGCACCAACCGCTCGCGGGTTCCACGCACGACGAGGTCGGCCCCGAACTCCTCGCCGTCGCGTTGGAGCCGCTGGTAATGACGGATGAGCACGAGGACGCCGCGCACGGCGAGTCCGAACACCGCCACGAACCCGGCCACGGAGCCGAGCGTGAGGTCGCCGCCGCCGATCAGCACGGCCACCGCGCCGCCGGCGAGTGCCGCCGGCAAGGCCAGGAACGCGAGCAGCGCGAGACGCCAGCTCGCGAACGCAGCTTGCAGCAGCAGGAAGATCCCGATCAGGGCAGCGACGGCCACCGCGATCACCCGTGAACGGGCTGCCGCGTCCTCCTCGAAGCCGCCGAGGACCGTGGCGTGGTGCTCGAGCGGGAACTCGATCTGCTCGAGGACACGCTCGACGTCGCCCGCGACGGCGCCCACATCGCGCCCGGCCACCCCCGCACCGACGTCGACGTAGGACTCGACCGACTCGTGGCGGATCGCCGCTTCGCTCGGGACGATGCGGACATCGGCGACCTGGCCGAGGGGAACCAGGCCGTCAGCGGGCGTGTCGATCAGCAGGTTCTCGACGTCGGCCTCGGTCTGACGGATCTCCGGAGTGCCCCACACGGCGACGTCGAAGACCTTCTGCTCTTCGAACAGGTTCCCGACGACGAGACCCGAGAGCAGGGTCGTCGCCGCGCGACGGACGTCGCCGGGGGCGAGTCCCACGCTCTCTGCTTGTGCGATGTCGGGCTCGACCTCGATCGTGGGCTCATCGGGCGGAAGGTCTGCCCGTGGGTTCTGGATGCCGTCGATGCTTGCGATGGCATCGCGCACTTCCTCCGCCTTGGACTCCAAGACCGCCTGGTTCTGGCCGTAGACACGGACGACGATCTCGTCGCCACCCCTGCCCAGGACGTCGGTGATGCGCTGCTCCGAATAGGTCAGCACGTCGTGGGAAACATCGGTCAGGCCCCCGGCCACCGATTCGATCGCGTCGATCGCCTCGTCGTAGTCGGCTGTCTCGTCGACGCTCACCCACACCTCGGAGGAGTTGACGTTCACGATCTGATCCGACTGCACCGCACGGCCGACGTGGGCGCCCACGTTCCTGATGCCGGGCAGCGAACGGAGGTCGTCGACCGCCTGCGCCGTGATCTCATCCATGCGCTGGAGCGAGGTACCTGGCGGAGCATCGAGCTGAACCACCACGTCGCGCTCCTTCAGGACCGGACGCATCGACTGGTCGAGGAACGGCAGCACGACGAGGCCGACCAGGAGCACGACGCCGAAGACGGCGACCGCCGGTCCGGGCTTGGGCACGATGCGTTCGGCCACTGCGTCGTACCGGCGGCGGAACCAACGCGCCACCGGCGGCTCTCGCCGCTCGCGCGACACGTTGCCCAGCAGCATCATGCCGAGCGCCGGCGTCACGGTGACCGCCACCACGATCGAGACGACGATCGCGAGCAGGTACGCGGTCGCGATCGCGGGCAGGAAGGCTCCCGCCTCACCCTCCATGAAGAACGCAGGCAACACGACGGCCGCGACGATCAGGGTGGCGAACAGGATCGCGCTGCGCATCTCGAGCGTGGCCTCGATGATCGTCTGCCACGCGGGGCTCCCGTCGCCCTGCTCGCGATGATGCCGCACGCGCTGGGCCACGTTGTCGACGTCGATGACGGCATCGTCGATCAGCGTGACGAGGCCCATCACCAACCCCGCGAGGATCATGGTGTTCACGGTTGTGTTGGTGAAGTACAGCACCAGCCATCCGGCGCCCAGCGACATCGCGATGGCGACGGTGCTCACGAGGGCGCGCCGCCACTCGAACGCCATCGCTCCCAGCACGAGGATCAGCAGGATCGCGCCGATCAGCGCCGCTCGGCCGAGGTTGTCGAACGAGGTGTCGATGAACTCGGCCGGACGGTAGATCGAGGTGTCCATCGCGAGCCCGGGCAGACCGGGCGACAGCTCGTCGAGCGCTCCCTCGACGCCTTGGGACACTTGGGGCGTGTTGGCATCCGGGAACTTCTCGATGACGAGCAGGAGGCAGTCGCCGTCGGAGCACAGAGCATCGCCGATCAGCGGCTGGTGGTCCTCGACGACCTCGGTCACATCTCCCAAGGCGGGCATCGTCGAGCCGGCGGAGGGGACCGAGCCCTCGTCGGCCGCGACGATCGGCACCTGCGCCAGTTCCTCCGGCGTCGAGATCGCCTGCTCGTGGAAGATGTGGAGGCGCTGGTTCAGTGTGTCGATGAATCCGCCCGTACCGGGCGACGAGGCCTCGAGGAAGGACAGCGGCGAGACCTCGAGCGCGTTCCCGGCGGTTCTGATCACCTGGTTGAGCGTGACGTTGGCGTCGCTGAGGCGCTGTGGGTCGACCAGCACCTGCAGCTGGCGGTCACGGAACCCCCAGGTCGACACGTTCGCCACCCCCTCGACCCCGAGCAGACGGGGGGTGATCACCCACTTGGAGAGGATGGACATCTCGATCGGCGTGAGCTCGTCGGACGAGAGCTTCACCATCGCGACGCGGCTCGTCGATGACAGCGGCTGGATCATCTGGGGCGGCCTCGCGACCTGGGGCAGGCCCGCCGCCGCGACCGCCTGGGTCAAGCGCTCGCCGACGACCTGCCGAGCGTCGAGCAGATCGGTGCCGGGCTCGAACCGCATGACCACCGACGAGAGCCCGGGCAGCGAGACCGACTCGATCTCATCGAGGAACGCGATCCCCACGAGCAGGTCCTGCTCGAGGGGCACCGTGATCAGCTCTTCCACCTCCTCGGCGGAGAGCCCGAGGGCCTCGGTCTGCACCTCCACCGTGGGCTGCTGGAACTCGGGCAGGATGTCCGTCTGAGCGTTGTCGAGCTGCAACACGCCGTAGACGAGCAGTCCGACGGACAGCGCGATCACCAGACGACGGAACTTGATGCTCGACCCGACAATCCACCGCATCATGGTTGTGCGACCTCCACGGGAGCCAGGGGTGCCGTTGCGAACGGCGAGACCACGTTCGGAACGATTGACCCGTCGATGCGCGGTCGCGTGCGGAGGCCATGAACTAGGCCGTCTGAACTACGAAACCCGCGAACGACGGACGCGAACATGCCGAAACCCTAGTCCCAGCGGTTGCGCGCGCGCAATCCCTAGGCCTACATCATTCGGCTATTTCCCTCCGGGAGTCCGGCGAGGCCGAACGACCGGGGAGATGCCCGTCGCTGCGTGTCGCAACAACGCTAGGGAACGCTTCCTG
>JAOUEA010000353.1 GCA_029858935.1 Actinomycetota bacterium | reverse complement strand
CTGCACCGAGATCGTCCATGAGCAGAGCGTCAGGAGGTGCTTCGCATTGACTGAGAAGAGACCCACGGAGAAGGCCGCACAGATGTCCGACAAGCGAACCACCGCGAGCCCGTCCGAGTCGTTCACCGCCGAGGAACGGGCGGCGATGAAGGCTCGTGCCCAAGAGCTGAAGTCGGAAGCGCGCGCGAACAAGAACAGAGCTGACGGGGAACGCGACCTGCTGGCGGCGATCGCCGCGATGAAGGGACGGGATCGCGCCATGGCCAAGCGGCTCCATGCGATCATCACCGCGTCCGCGCCTGAGCTCTGGCCGAAGACCTGGTACGGGATGCCCGCCTACGCCAAGGACGGCAAGGTCGTCTGCTTCTTCCAGGCTGCCGAGAAGTTCAACGCGAGGTATGCGACGTTCGGCTTCAGTGATCGAGCGAACCTCGACAAGGGCGCCCTGTGGCCGGTTGCCTTCGCGCTGCAAGAGCTGACCGCGGCTGAAGAGAAGAAGATCGTCGCCCTGGTGAAGAAAGCGGTGCGCTCTTCCTAGTCCGCTGAATCACGGGCCCATGTCAGCGCGTATCGTGGGTTCGTGGTGACCGACGCGTCGATGCTGGCCGAAGAAGACCGTCTCTGGACCTCGTTGCGGTCCACGATCGAGGGATTCCAGCCGGATCAGGCGCTCATGCCGGGGTATTTCGATGAAGGGTGGACCGCGAAGGACGCCCTCGCACACATCGGAACCTGGCTCGCGGAGGCCGGCGTCGCGCTCGAGCAGATCCGTGGGGGCACCTACGTCGAGCTGCAAACCGACCAGCTCGACGAGATGAACGAGCGCTTCCTCGACGCGATGCGCGATGTGCCCCTGGCCGATGTGAAAGCGCAGGCGACGGCCGCCCGTGCGCGGATGCTGCACGCGTGGACCGAACTGCGGAAGCCGGGCGACGTCGCGGCCGATTGGATACGCAAGGCAGGTCCTGACCACTACGAGGAGCATCTGCCTCGACTCCAGGAATGGCTGCGCGAGCTCGAGGCCGGTTGATCGGTCGGGGTCAGGCTTCGGGCACCGGTCGTTGGCGGAACCACTCGGTGAACGAGCGGCAGTGGCCGTCCTTGGTGAACTCCATCACGAAGACGTTGTCGTACACGCGGTCGGGCGCGCCCTCGGCGTCGAAATAGGTGCTCACCCCCGTGGCCACTCCGCGATCGCCCTCGACCGCGAACGGCGCGTACCACGCGTCCCATGTGCCCGGCTCGTCGGGTTGTTCGAGCCATGACGCAACGATCTCCTCGCGGCCGAAGACGGGCTCGTCGGCGGGGTGATAGCGGTATTCGGCATCGGCGGTGAAGAGCACGCCGATGGCGGCGGCGTCGTTGGTACGCCATGCGTTCACGTAGTCGTCGAGCCAACGCTGCAGGGCGGGTCGATCCATTCAGGAGCGCCTCCTCCGTGACCTCGATACGCTCGGTTCCACCGGTGGGAGGCAGGGTATCTCCAACGGGAAGCTGTTCGTCGTCACGACTCGGCGAGCTGCCGCCTCCCGACGCGGGAGGCGGCAGCGAGTCTGAGCCAGACTAGTCAGGCGAGCGGTTCGGTCAGGTCATCTCCGCGAGGTTGGTGGCGATCGCTTCCATCGTCTGCTGGAACTCCGCGGTGGGGCTGAACTCCACCACGCGTGTGCCGGGGAGGCCGGATTCCCCCGTGTGGCCCGGCCCGACGTAGTACGCCTCGCCGGCCTCGGCCACGATGTCGCCCTCGGGCCGGTGCAGGATCATCCGCCCTTCGATCACGTATCCCCAGTGGTGGCTCTGACACCGATCGTCGGGGAGCCCGCGATACATCGGCGTGAAATCGGCCGCGTGCTCGATCGTCTGGAACGACAGCGTGGTCCCGTCGAGGTCGAGGAAGTGTCCCTCGAACCCAGGCATCTGCTCCGTGCGCCCCCCGGTCGGGGAGAGCGTCGCACCTTCACCCATCTCGTCCTCCTTTCGGCTCAGCGCGCGTCCGCGCGCTCCTCGGCCATGGCGGCCAGGTTCTGCACCCCGCGACGGCCCAC
>JAOUEA010000099.1 GCA_029858935.1 Actinomycetota bacterium | reverse complement strand
ACTACCCGTTGCCGGTGAACGGCGGCACCGGACTCGGGAGGCCGTTGAAGACCAACGTGCGTCCGTTGCGCGCCGACATCCCGCTGTTCATCGCCGCGATGGGTCCGCGCAACGTCGCGCTGACCGCCGAGATCGCCGAGGGATGGCTCCCGCTCATGTACTCCCCCGACCACGCTGACGCCTTCGCCGAGTCGCTGCGGACAGGCTTCGACTCGCGAGAGCGTCCGACCGGGCTCGAGATCGCGCCCATGGTGCCGGTCGCGGTCGGTGACGATCTCGCCGCAAGTCGCGACGCGGTGCGGCCGACGATCGCCCTGTACGTCGGCGCCTACGGCTCGAAGGACGCCAACTTCTACAACGCACTGGTCGCGCGCTACGGCTACGAGACCGAGGCCGCACACATCCAGGACCTGTTCCTCGATGGGAAGCGGGCCGAGGCGATCGCCGCCGTCACCGATGCGATGGTCGACGAGCTCGCGCTGGTGGGTCCGGCCGGAAGGGTGGCCGATCGCATGCACGCGTATCGCAACGCCGGCGTGGCCACCCTGCTCCTGCAGGTCGGCGACTTCGACGCCGTCGCCCGCGTGGCGATCGCCGCCGACCGAGGGGGGTTCCTGTGAACGCCAGGCGCACGGACCCCGACGTCGAGCGCGACCTCGTGGCGCGGGCGATGTTCGCCGGCGATGAGGGACCGCGATGACCGAGGCGGCGACGCAGCGGGCCGACGTGCGCGGCATCCCGATCGCCTACGAGGTGCACGGCGAGGGCTCGCCGATCCTGCTGATCCATGGGTGGTCTGCCGATCGTCGCTACCTGATGGCCGACCTCGAGCCCGTCTTCGACGGACATCCTGGCTGGCAACGCACATACTTCGATCTCCCGGGGCACGGAGCGACGCCAGCCCCCGAGTGGCTGGGGACGCAGGAGCAGATGCTCTCTGTGGTGCGCGGATTCATCGACTCCACACTGCCGCCAGGACCGTTCGCCGTGGCGGGCAACTCCTACGGAGGATTCCTCACGCTGGCGCTCGTGCGGTCGATCCCCGATCGTCTGCGAGGCGCAGGACTGCTGGTTCCCGACGTGCCTGCCCCTGACGGCACTCGCGACACCCCCGAACCGGTCACGTTGATCGAGGACCGCTCGATCTTCGGCGACCTCGCCGACGATGAGGCCTGGATCCCCGAGGCACTGGTCGTGCACGAGCGGCGCATGCTCGAGGAGATCCGGGCCCACGACATGCCCGGGTATCGATCGGCAGACGACGGCTTCCTGGCTCGACTCGACGCGAACTACCTCCTGACAGGCGACGCCGGTCGTCCTGGTCCGCCGTTCGATCGGCCGAGTGTGATCCTCACCGGCCGCCAGGACGCGACGGTCGGCTTCCGAAGCGCGTGGGCCCTGACCGAGGAGTTCCCTCGGGCGACCTACGCGGTGCTCGACATGGCGGGCCATCATCTCGGCCGCATCGAGCGTCCGAGGGCGTTCCGCTCGTTGTTCGCCGACTGGCTGGAACGCATGGAAGTGACGGCACGCGACGCTCAAGTCCAGACCCCGTCCTCCTGAGCTGAACGCCGAGCTTGCGTAGGGTGGTGGGAAGGACCTCGCGAGCGCCTGTCCAACACCACCATGACCGAAACCGAACGATCGATCGCCTCAGACCCGCCCGAGGTGGGCGACGTCGAGACCACCGACGCCGGTCTCGAGGCGCGAGTTGTGCTCCGGCAGGTCGCGCGCGCGCTGCTGATGGTCGGCATCCTCGTCGTCATCTCGGGTGCGTCGATCGCGTTCGCCCTGCGGGTCGCACCCACCCAATCCGTCTCAGCCCTCGGCCAGACCGTCTCGGTGGGGGCGACGTCACCCACGTGGAGCACGGCCGGACCTGGTGAGGTCGTGGTGTTCGGACGGTCACTGCCGACGCAGGTCGACTTCGTCGGACCGGTCAGGCCCCGATTGGTGCTGACCGAGATCAGCATCGACGCGCAGGTCGAGGGCGCGTTCGCACCACCTGGCAGGGCCGCAGCAGCGGCCGAACTCGGCGAGGCGCTCGCCGCCGGGTGGCGGCGCTACTTCGCGTGGGAGATCGCCTTCGTGGCTCTCGGCGCCGTGCTGCTGCTCGGAGCGATCGCAGGGTGGCGCGGGTACGGCGGCAAGCGCACCGCGATGGTCCTGGTCGGAGGACTGCTGTTCGTCGAGGTGGTCAATCTGAGCGCGATCATGGTGACGGCGTTCACCGCGCCCGACATCCTGCGCGGGCTCGGCAGCGTCAGCGATCTGGTGGGCCGAGACTCGATCCGGCCCGTGGCGGCGGCCGCCGGCCCCGAGCTCGACGAGGTGCAGGCGATCGTGCTCGGCGACTCCACGGCGGCCGGGCTCGGCGGCCCGGCGCTGGCCGACGCGACCCCCGACGACGAGGCGTGCGAGCGGAGCTCCATCGCGTTCGCCGAGACGCTCGCCCGCGTGAACGATTGGAACGTCGACAACCTCGGGTGCAGCGGGGCAACGATCGAGCACGGCGTGCTCGGGTCGCAACTCGCTGGAGGGCGCCGCCTCGCTCCGCAGCTCGCCGTCGCGAAGCGAGCGACTTCGGCGGAGGTCGTCATCGTGAACGTCGGTGCCAACGACATGCACTGGAGCACCCTGGTGTTCCTCTGCGGGGCATCTGACACCTGTGACGACCGGGCCCTCACGGCCTTCTACCAACGCTCGCTCGACGACTTCACGCAGGACTACTACGAGCTGTTGCGCCAGCTGGCCGCACTCCCGGGCGACCCGCTCGTCTTGATCAACCAGTACTACGTGCCGTTCGACCCGAAGCTCGACTGCCTCGAGGAGCTCGGACTCACCAGCAGGAAGATCGAGACCATGCTCGAACGGCTCGTCACCTTGAACATGCTGCTCGCCAACGGCGCTGAGACGTTCGGATACCGAACCGTGAAGCCGGACTTCTCGGGCCACGAACTGTGCGCCGACCAGTCCTACGTGCAAGGCATCGACGATGCGGCCCCGCTGCATCCGAACGCCAGGGGCCAACTGGTGATCGCGCTCGCCGGTGAACGAGCCCTGCTCGAAGAGCGGGCCTAGACCATCAGGGCATCGAAGCCGGCGAACGACCCTTAGGTCGGGCGCAGGGGCGTCGAACCGGTCAGCAGCCTGAACGCAGACGCCAGGGCGGGACGATCGGTGACCCCGTTGATCATGGGGAGCATGCTCCCGTCGCCCAGGCCCCAGGCGACGATCTCCGCCGCCTGCTCGACGCCACGGGCCTTCCACGGATCGTTGGGATCGAACCAGGAAGCCAGAGCTCGGAAGGCGAGGAATCGACGACGCATGAACGTGTCGCCGTTGTCAGCGATCCATACGTGCGCGAACTCGTGCAGCACGATGCGCTGCGGGCCGGGTTCCATGGCTCCTCTCACGCAGAGATCGACCCGCCGAGAGCGCGCCAGGCCGAGGTGTCCGCCGCATCCTGCCGCGTCGGGATGGAACAACACCTCGATCGCCGGCGTCGACAGGCCGGCTTTTTCGAAGCGACCGAGCGACCACGCCGTCAGCTCGCGCGCGATCGCAGGAGCCGGGTAGAGGGTGACCGAGCCGATCACGTCGACCCCCTGGCGGGAGGTAGCGCCCGTGGCCGTTGGATCGACCAGCGCGAGCGCGACGAGGCCGACCACCAACACCCTTGTCGCGCCACGTCCGGTCGCCACCTCGTCCATGGCCCGACACTCGGAGGAGACACATGGACACCTCGGGGATAGCCCTTGCATACGCTTGGAACACGCTTGGAGCCGCGCGAGGTGACCGTTCCCCGTGGGTTCCAGGCGTTGCGCTCGAGGAGTACGGTCAGGCGATGCGATTCATGGTCCTGGGCCCGATCGAAGTCGTCAGCGACGGGCACGCGATATCGCTCGGGGGGAGGAAACAGCGCCTCGTCCTGGCCCACTTGCTCAGGCGCCACGGCACCTTCGTCCCAACCGATGTCCTCGTCGACGACGTGTGGGGTGACGCTCCCCCCGATGCGGTGAGGAGCTCGCTGCAGAGTTACGTGTCGCACCTTCGCAAGGAACTCGGGCCGCAGCGCCTCGAAGGCCAAGCGGGCGGATATCGGCTCGAAGTTGCCTCGCACGAGCTCGATGCGCTCGAGTTCGAACATGCCCGCGCGGCGGCGCACGAGATGCTGGAGCGCGACCCCGCGACGGCCTCCGAGCTGCTTGCCGAAGCCATCGGCGGGTGGCGAGGCGGTGCGTACGCCGATCTCGCCGACGAGCGATCCCTTCATGGCGAGATCGCTCGGCTCGAGGATGCACGCCTGCTCGCGATCGAAGACCGGATCGAGGCAGACCTCGCACTCGGCCGGCACGCCTCGCTCGTCGGCGAGCTGGAGGCACTCACCGACGCGCACCCCCTCCGCGAGGACCTCTGGCGTCTGCACATGCTCGCCCTGGTCCGCTCCGGACGTCCGGCCGAGGCTCTCACCACGTTCCACGATGCGCGCGCGGTGCTGGCCGAGGAGCTCGGAGTCGACCCGGGCCACGACCTGCAGCAGCTGCACGAGCGGATCCTTGCGCGAGATCCCATGCTCGATGGTCCGGTGGCCATGTCGTCACGGGGCACCGCAGGCGTGATCGGCAATCCGTTCAAGGGCCTGCGCGCCTTCACCGAACGCGACGCCGCCGACTTCTTCGGTCGAGCAGCGCTGGTCGACGAGCTCGTCTCCGAAATCGAAGGGGGCGCCACCTTCGTCGCGATCGTCGGACCGAGCGGCTCGGGCAAGTCGAGCGCGATGCACGCTGGACTCATCCCCACGCTGCGGGGACGCGAGGGCGCCTGGACCTTCGCAACGATGCGGCCCGGCGCCCACCCATTCACCGAGCTCGGCGCCGCGCTCTACCGCGCTGCTGGCCGCGACGGACCGCCGGTCGACCATCTCGGCGAGCATGAGACCGATCTACTCGGCGCAGCCCTGGCGTTGCTTCCCGACGACTCGAACCTCGTGCTGGCGATCGACCAGTTCGAGGAGTTGTTCACCGTCGTCGACGAACCGACGCGCGACCGTTTCCTCGCGAATCTCGTGTCGGCGGCCGGGGAACCGGGGGGCCGCTGTCGTGTCGTGGTGACGCTGCGGGCCGACTTCTACGATCGACCTCTCGCCTACCCCGAGTTCGGCCGCCTGCTCACGAGCACGGTCGTGAACGTGCTACCGCTCAGCCCCGGCGAGCTAGAGTCGGCCGCCACCGGTCCGGCGACGCGCCTGGGCATGTCGTTCGAACCGGGCCTGCTCGCCGAGCTGATCGGCGATGTCAGCAACCAGCCCAACGGACTCCCGCTGTACCAATACGCGCTCACAGAGCTGTTCGATCGCCGCGAGGGCACATCCCTCACCCGTGCTGCGTACGCCACGATCGGTGGCGTGCGCCATGCTGTCGCCAGCCGAGCCGAGGAGACCTTCCAGGGCCTCGACACCGAACGAAAGGAGGCGGCCCGCCAGCTTTTCCTTCGCCTCATCGGCGTCGGACGCGACACAGAGACCCGGCGGATCGTGTCCGTCGACGAGCTCGGTTCGCTCGATATCGACGCATCGGTGATGGAGGGCGCAGTGGAGGCCTTCGTCGGGAACCGACTCCTCACGCGTGATCGCGACCCGAACGCGAGCAGCCCGACGGTCGAGGTGGCTCATGAAGCGTTGCTCACCGAATGGGAGCGACTCAGAGGATGGATCGACGATGGGCGCGACGAGCTCCGAACACACGCAGCGCTGATCGCCGCGGTCGACGAGTGGATCGCAGCGGATCGCGATCCCGAATACCTGCTGTCCGGCAGGCGGCTCGTGCGCTTCGAGCAGTGGCGCTCCGCGACATCCCTGCGACTGACCCGGGATGAGCGCGACTACCTCGACGCGGCAGTCGAGCGGCGCGATGCCCAGGTTAAGCAGTTGGCTGCAGCCGCATCCGAACAGGATGCCCGCCGACGTCGAGCGCGACGACGCGCCTTCGCATTGGGAGCCGGGATCGCAGCGCTCTTGGCCTCGATCGTGGCGATCGTCACCGTGACCGGTGACCCTCCTCCCCCGTCGATCGTGAGCGTGAGCTACGCCAACCCGGACGACAACCAGGTCGAGGAGTTGTTCGACCAAGGGATCACACGTGCGGAGCGCGACTTCAGTATCGAAATCGACCGTATGGATCTCCTGCTCGATCCCGTCACTGTCTTCGGCGATCTCGCGGCCAGCGACGTCGACCTCGCGCTACTGGGACTGGACGCAACCGTGGAGGCGGTACAGAACCCCGAACTGCTCGACCCGGGCACCCAATACGTCACCTTCCAAGGAGGGGCAGATGAGCTCCCTTCGAACGTGACGAAGACCGAGTTCGCGTACGAACAGTCGGGATTCCTTGCCGGTGTCGCAGCCGCATCGACCACCGACACTGGCGTCGTCGGCTACCTGGGCGGATGGGAGGACGAGCAGGCTTTCGGTCTGCAGCGGTTCCGGGCGGGCTTCGAAGCAGGGGTGCGATGGCTCGATCCCGACGTCGAGATCCTGGAGGCAATCATCGCCGACCACATGCCCAGCGACTCGAACCCATGGGACGCGCCACAGGTTGCCTACGACGTCGCGGCTGAGGATCTCTACGGGCGCGGAGCCGATGTCGTGTTCCACGCTGCCGGTCGATCGGGTGAGGGTGTCTTCCGAGCCGCAGCAAGGCTGAGCGAGGGCGACCGGCGATTGTGGGCCATCGGCGTCGACAACGACCAGTGGCAGACGGCCGCTCCCGATGAGCGGCCGTTCATCCTGACGTCGATCGTCATCAGGTGGGACGTCGCCGCCTACACGGTGATCGAGGACTTCCTTGACGGACGGCTCGATACCGAGGTGTACCGATTCTCTGTCGCCGACGGTGCGATCGGCTACGCCCGCAGCGGCGACGCACTCAGCCCCGACGTCGTCGATGACCTCGATCGAGCCATCACGCAGCTGGCAGGTGGCGAGATCCAAGCACCCACGACGCCGACCGGCGAGCTGATCGACCCCACCTGACGCTCGCCTCATGAGCGCCGGCGCGACGGGCCTTAGGTCTCCCGGGCGGGGCCCGTGCGCTCCGCCGACCGACCCGCCGGCTCGAACCCCTCACCCGCGCTGTGGACCGGACCGGCGGCGCTCGCCGTGTCGTCGGGAGATCGTTCGGCCCCCGGTCCGCCGTGTCGTCCTTCGCTCGACGGGTTGCGGATCCCGACCGCGTTGACCCCGGCCCCCAGCAGGAGCAGTCCCGAGGAGACGAGCATCGCGAGGTGGAAGGCGTCGGTCGATGCCGAACGAGCCGCCTCACGGATCTGCGGCGACACGTCGCCCGACGGCTGGTTGAGCGGGGCCACCTCCGCGCGGAACGACGCGGAGTCGACATCGGCATCGGGGACCCGGCTCGAGATCGACGCGTAGAAGCTCGATGCCACCGCGACGAAGATCACCGCGGTCACCAACGGTGAGCCAACGCGCGAGATGGCGTTGTTGATCGCGGAGGCGATGCCCGCGTTGCTCCCGGGCACCGACGTCATCAACGCGGTGGTGAGCGGAGCCACCATGATCATGAGCCCGGCTCCGAACACGACCATCGCGGGCAGCAGGTCGACGAAGTAGTCCGAGGGAGGCAGCAGCGAACCGGCGCCGCCGCCGAGCACCCACCCCGCACTGTCCGAGGGCATACGCACGAGCCACAGCAGTCCGAGCGCCATGATCGCCGGCCCCGCCGCCATGTAGGCGCGGGGCCCGTGCCGCGCCGCGAGCCGGCCGAACCTGGTCGAGAACACCACCAGCAGCAGCGTGCCGGGGATGCCGGCGACGCCCGCCGCCTGTTCGTTGTATCCGAGGGTGCTGATCAGGAAGATCCCCTGGAACGTGAACGAGACGTAGAGCGCCCCGTAGACCACCAACGTGGACAGGTTCGTCACGGTGAAGTTGCGCGAGCGGAACAGCCTCGGGGGCACCAGCGGATCTCGCCGTCGCACCATGAGGAACGGAAAGGCGATCGCGGCGATCACCCCGATCAGCAGGCTCACCAGGACCACCGGTTCGCTCCACCCTTGCTGCTGACCGCGGATCGTGCCGAAGGCGAGTCCTCCGACCGCGAGCACGATCACGATCGAGCCGAACCAGTCGAAGTGACCGGTCGCGTCGGGGTCGCGCGATTCCTGTACGAACCGGACCGTGGCGACGTAGGCAACCGCCAACAGCGGGATGTTGATGAAGAAGGCGGCGCGCCACGAGACCGTGTTGACGAGCAGGCCTCCGACGAACGGGCCCAGGATGGTCGTCGCGGCCGAGGCTCCGGCCCAGATGCCGAACGCTCGGCCGCGTTCCTCACCCTCGAAGGCCGCGGTGATGATCGCGAGCGATCCAGGCACGACGAACGCACCGGCTGCGCCCTGGAGCACCCGGGCG
>JAOUEA010000352.1 GCA_029858935.1 Actinomycetota bacterium | reverse complement strand
GATCGGCCTTCGCCTCTACTCCCACTCGATCGTGCCCGGCGGCTTCGACGTGATGTCGTAGGCCACCCGGTTCACACCGGGAACCTCCCGCACGATCCGAGAGGCGATGCGATCGAGCACATCGTCGGGAAGCCGGGCCCAGTCGGCCGTCATCGCGTCCTCGCTCGTGACCGCGCGAACGATCACAGGGTTCTCGTACGTGCGCCCGTCGCCCATGACACCCACGCTCTGCACGTCGGCGAGCAGCACACAGAACGCCTGCCACGTCGTTCGATCGAGTCCCGCTCGTGTGATCTCTTCGCGAACGACCGCGTCGGCGCCGCGCACCTTCGTGAGGTTCTCGGCGTTGACCTCCCCGACGATGCGCACCGCGAGCCCCGGCCCGGGGAACGGTTGTCGACCCACGATCTCCTCCGGTAATCCGAGCTCGGCGCCGACGGCCCGCACCTCGTCCTTGAAGAGATCGCGGAGCGGCTCCACGAGATCGAACGCGATGTCCTCCGGAAGACCGCCCACGTTGTGATGGCTCTTGATGTTGGCTGCGGTCTTCGATCCGGACTCGATCACGTCCGGGTAGAGCGTGCCCTGCACGAGGAACCCGGCGTCCGAACGCTCACGCGCCACTTCCTCGAACACGCGGATGAACTCCTCGCCGATCGTCTTCCGCTTCACCTCGGGATCGGCCACACCGGCCAACCGCGCCAGGAAGCGGTCCGCGGCCTTCACGTGCACGAGCGGGATCCGGAAGTGCCGAGCGAACGTCTCCTCGACCTGATCGGGCTCCCCTTCGCGGTTCAAGCCGTGATCGACGAACACACATGTCAACTGATCGCCCACAGCCCGGTGCACGAGGAGCGCCGCAACCGCGGAATCGACGCCTCCGCTCAACGCACACAGCACTTGGGCGTCGCCGACCTGCTCGCGGATGCGTCCGACCTGCTCGTCGATGATGTTGGTCGGAGTCCAGTCGGGCAGCAGGTCGCACCCGTCGTAGAGGAACCGCTTCATCACGGCTTGCCCGTGTGCCGTGTGCGAGACCTCGGGGTGGAACTGCACTGCGTACAGGCCGCGGGAGGGGTCCTCCATCGCGGCGATCGGGATCTGGTCGGTCGCTGCCGTCACCCGGAACCCGTCGGGCTCGCGCGTGACCGCGTCGCCATGAGACATCCAGACGGTGTCGCGAGCCGGAAGGTCGGCCAGCAGCACACCAGGTCCACGGTCGCTGAGCATCAGCGACGTCGCTCCGTACTCGCGCTGACCCGTGGCCTCGACCTCGCCCCCGAGCGCCTGCGCCATCAACTGATGCCCGTAGCAGATGCCGAGCACGGGCACGCCCAGCTCGAACACGGCCGGATCGACCCGCGGCCCGCCCGCTTCGTAGACGCTCGCCGGACCGCCGCTCAGGATGATGCCGGCCGGGCGCCTGACGCGCAGTTCGTCGATGCTCGTGTCGTGCGGGACGATCTCGGAATAGACGTGCGCCTCTCGAACTCGCCGCGCGATCAGCTGGGCGTATTGCGCCCCGAGATCGACGACCACGATGGGGCGGGGATCCTGCACTCCTTAATGGCCCATCCCGACGCGCTGTTGCGTCTGGTAGGTCTTGCCCTCGGTCTTGATCGATGGGGCGATGACCAGCTCGGCCTTCTGGAATTCCTTGATCGTCTCGTACCCGGTCGTCGCCATCGAGGTGGCCAGGGCCCCGAACAGGTTGAACGTGCCGTCGTTCTCGTGGGCGGGTCCCGTCAGGATCTCCTCGATCGAAGCTACCTGTTGGGTCTTCACTCGTGCCCCTCGCGGCAAGGTCGGGTGGAAGGTCGCCATGCCCCAGTGGTATCCACGGCCCGGCGCCTCGTAGGCCCGAGTCATCGGTGAGCCGATCATCACGGCATCCGCCCCGCAGGCGATCGCCTTGGCGATGTCGCCTCCTGTGCGCATGCCGCCGTCGGCGATGACGTGGCAGTAGCGGCCGGTCTCGTGCTGGTGCTCTCGCCTGGCTGCCGCCGCATCGGCGATCGCCGTGGCCTGGGGCACGCCCACACCGAGCACCCCGCGG
>JAOUEA010000351.1 GCA_029858935.1 Actinomycetota bacterium | reverse complement strand
ATCACGTCCCTGTCACGCCCCGGAGGGAGCATGCGCACGACCATCGAGTTGACGCTCTCGCCTGCGAGCACGCGCGACTCCGGCAGATCGGCGACATCCATCTGATCGCCGTCGAAGCTCCGAACCTGACAGCGGCCGAGGATCTCTTCGAGCGTCGCCCCTGGCTGGATCGAGGTCAGGTCGGCGAACGCGCGGTTGGCGTAGAGGACCTTGCCGTCCAGGCTGACGGCTTCGGCTCCGTCGCCGATCGCCTCGAGGATCGGTTCGACGTCGCTGGCCGGTGCGAGCCCCATGCGCTGCAGGTACTCGCGGTAGGCGTTCGTGCTCCCCTGCGCCATGCGGTATTCCTCGAGGTTCGAACGCAGCGTCTCCTCGGTCTCCGACGTCCGGCGGGTGATCTCGTCGGTCGCGGTCTCGAGCCGGGTGAGCGTGTCGGCCATCGCCGCCGAGGTGGACGTGAGCTTCTCCACGTCGGTGGTGGTGTCCTCCAGGCGCTGCAACGACCCCTGCATGGCGTCTGCGGACGATGCGATCTTGGACACGACCGCCGTCGTGTGCTCGAGCTTCTGGAGTGACTCACGCATCGCCGTCGACATGTCCGCGAGCTTCGAGATCTGCCGGTGGGCCCGCCACGTGAGGGCCGCCATCACGATGATGAGCAGCATCAGCCCCATCTGGAGCTGGTAGTCGAACTGCGTCATGAACTCTTCGAACATCTCGAAGCGTTGCTTCGGCAGTTCCGGGGCCGACCCTGAGCGTTTCCGATCTGGCTCGGAGGCAGGGTCAGTGTCCGGTGACGAGGTAGGAGAGGTAGGCGAAGGTCTCGCGCACGTAGCCGGGCAGGCGGGTTCCTTCGCTGCGGGCGGCAGAGGTCCATGTGGCCGAGGCGTGCCCATCGATGCCGAGGTCGGCGGCCATGCGCTGGATCCGCGCGTTGTGCCATGGATCGGACACGAGGAAGGCGCTGGAAAGCTCGCGGTCCCCCATCGCTCGGGCCGCTGCTTTCAGGCTCGTATACGACGTGTGCCCGGCCGGCAAGGCGATCACGGAGGTCGAGGGAACCCCGCGCCCGGTCAGGTAGTCACGACCCGCCTGGGCTTCGGTCGTGCGATCGCCAGGCTGGTTGGCGCCGAGCACGAAGATCACAGCGGCGCGGCCCTGTTCGAACAACAGCGCCGCGTGATCGAGCCGCCCCTGGAAGACCGGCGACGGCGTGCCGTCGTACTGCGCCGCGCCGAGCACCACGATCGCATCGGCACGATCGATGTCGCGTGCATCGTCATGGTGGGCCTCTCGCCACACGACGACGGCACTGGAGGTGAGCGCGCCGAGCGCGACGAGGACCAGGATCGAAGCGACGGACACGACAGGGTGCCTGCGGAGGAAGCGCACCGGTCCAGGCTAGCAACGCCCCCCCTCTTCAGTCCGTACACAGGATCGTCACGGAAGCCGTGAACAGCACCGGCTCGCCGGCCTCGACGACCGATGCCTCGGCCGCGGCGCGCGAGGCCGCCAGGGCTCCGATCACGTAGCCCTCGCCCGCCGCGGCCGGGAGGCCGTCGAAGCAGTCGACCGGCGACACCACGAGGGCCGGGCCGAGGGCCGCCCGGACACGCTCGGTGGCGGCGTCGAGATCGTCGGCCCTCACCGCGATCTCGATCGCCGCGAGCCATCGGTCGCCACCCACGGACGTCGGCGCCGTCGAGGACGACCGGCTCGTCTCGGTCGGCTGGTGGTCGGCACGGCACCCGGTCGACGACGCCGCCATGGCAAGCAACACCGCCGCCATGGTCTTCCGCCTGAGCGTCGTCACGGCGTCACGATCCAGCTGTTCGCCGAATACTCGGGCAACCGACCCCGGAAGGTCGCCAGCGCGGCAGTGGGATCGGCGTCGGGAGGCAGATGCAGGAGCGCCCCGTACACCCCCGGACCGATCGCCAGCGGTGCGCTCGTCGAGTCGACCACCTCGACCGTCGAGCCCGGATATGCGGCGCGGATCGAGGAGACGACGGGATCGACCTCACTATCCGTCGCGTAGTCGCCGACGATCACGGCGATC
>JAOUEA010000098.1 GCA_029858935.1 Actinomycetota bacterium | reverse complement strand
CGGCGGTGATCCCGTGAGATGCCGCGAGCGACGCAGCCTGGAGTTGCATGTCCTGGCGCTCGTGATCGTCGATGGTGTTCATCACCCAGGCTCCGAGCGCGCTATTGGCTCCCTGGGTCAACAGACCGGTGGGGTCGCCAGCGGGAGTCCGCTCCACGCCCGGCGCAGTCGAAACACCCGAGCCGTCCAGCGCGGCTCGGTTCGCGAGCGCGGCGTGGCCGTCGGTGCGGCGGATCACGGTCGGGCGTCCCCGGCAGGCTGTGTCGAGCGCGTCGAGGGCCGGCAGTTCAGGATCGGACCATGCCGACTCGTCGTAACCGAAGAGCAGGAGTGGGCCTTCGCCACGAGCCGAGACCCGTTCGACGATCGCGAGCAGATCTGCCGCAGATCGCGCGGCCCGCACCTCGTCGCCCCCGATCGCCATACCGGTCTCGGTCAGATGCACATGGGAGTCGATGAAGCCCGGCACGATCGTGGTTCCCGGCAGGTCCACCACGCGATCAGCGGGGGGCGGCTCACCGGTTCCCACTCGCTGAACGTGCCGACCGTCGACGAGCACCCACTCCCCCGTCTCCGGATACGACTGGGTTCGAACGCGGGCGGCACGGTAGATGGACTTCACGGCTGGCGCATCATGTCACGCGGGCGAGCTCGGGCCAGCGAACCCGTCGAGGCAACCGTGCTCAGCATCTCGCGATCGTCCACGATCCCGGTCTTGTGTGGGTGTGCGACGAGGCCGATGTCGTCGAGGGCCCGCTCGAACGCCGCCGCCGCCCGTGTGGCATCGCCGCGGGTCGAGGCGAACGCCATGACGTCGTCGACCCATCGCAGGACGGGACCCCGCGAGGCGAGGGCGAGCGCGCGATCAACGGGTGCCAGCACGGCGTTGGCAAGCACCGCGGACGGCTCCGGCCCGATCGGCAGACCCCGCACACCGCGTTCGTGGAAACCACGCAGTACCTGAGCGATCCGCTCGATCTCGTTCGAGGGCACGCCGACGCATCGCAGGGCTCGCTCCACCGTGGCGGTCGTGATCGATCCGTAGCAGTCGACGACGTCCCCGACGAAGACCGCCCGGGCCGGGCCGGCCGACACCTCGAACGAACGCCGGAAGCGACGCCGGGCATGCCGCCACGGCTCGAGTTCGATCCCTGTCGCCGTTCGCTTGGCTCGATTCGCCCTCGCGCTCCGGGAGAGCGCCCGTTCCACCCTCGGAGTCACGGCTGCGACCGCGGTCTCGAACCGGCGTCGGTCTCGATCGCTGAGGTGCACCAGGGTGCGCGCTCCCCCGCCGGGCTTCGGAATCACCTCGAGTCGGATCGGACGCTCCCGCCCGTCCGACGGCCTGCTGCTGTCGATACCTCGCACGCGCTCCTCCCCGCTCCCCCGTGACGGCCGGGAGGAGATCGACGTCGAGACACTGTCTATCCGAGTGAACCGGTCCGAGGCAATCGGCCGCCAGGGCCGCGACCCGTCACCCGCGGGCATCGGTGGCATGGTCCGCTCGCCCCCGTCGGCCGATAGACGCGGTCGATGGCTCGCTGCCGAGCGGCCCACCTATGATTGGGCGATGCTCGACGAGCGCGACCTCGACATCGTCGCCGCCCTCCAAGACGACGCCCGGGCGACGTATGCCGACGTGGCCGGGCGCGTCGGACTCTCGGCATCGGCGGTCCATGACCGGGTTCGCAAGCTCGAGCGCCAGGGCGTGATCAGGGGGTACTCGGCCGTCGTCGACCCCGAGGCGCTCGGCCTGTTCGTCACGGCCCTGATCGCAGCGTCACCGCTGGACCCGCGTCAAGCCGATGATCTCCCGGAGCGAGTGGCGGAGTTCCCCGAGGTCGAGGACTGCTACAGCGTCGCCGGAGAGACCAACTACGTCCTCAAGGTGCGCACCCGAACCACGACCGATCTCGAGGACCTGATCCGTCGACTCCGCGAGAAAGGCAACGTCGCGACGCGCACGACGATCGCGCTCTCGATCCCGTTCGAGCGGAGACCCCTGCATCCCTGACGGCCATCTGAACAGGCCCTTCGGTCCCGTTGTCGCCGTGCCGATGCACATCGGAAGGGGGTCCCACTTCGAAGGAGCCGTGGGATGATGAGGCGATGATGCGGGGTCGGTCCCTGGCACCGGTGTTCGCGCTTGCCGTCGGCGCCTCGATCGTGGCGGCGTGCGGCTCGCCGAGCTACGAGTATGTGCGCAACACCGAGGCGCGCACGGCGTTCAAGGTCCCGATCGAGTGGACCGTCTTCGACGAGCAGACCTTGCAGGGTGAGCAAGCCGGGCCGCCGGTGAACACCCCCGACCCGGTGGAATGGCTGATCGGCCTCGATGCCGACCCCGTGCCCGCGGTCGACCACGTGATGTCGCAGGGGAACTACTACTCCGACTACCCGCAGGGCATCGCGGCCGTGCTGCGACTCACCCAGCAGCAGCGGGACGGCATCAGCTACGGGGCACTGCGCAACCTCATCGTGCCGCTCGACCAGATCCAGGACCAGGTCGGACGGGAGGCGGTGCAGCTGCTGTCCTATGACGATCACATCGAGAAGGACGGGTTCCGCGGGGTCCACCTCGAGGCGCAGATCTGGGCGTCGGCGCTCGAGGGCGATCTCACAGCCGGTGGTGGCGACGTGTTCTTCGACGATCGGTTCGTGCAGATCTCCCAGACCGCGTACATGGACCCGGCGTCTGACAAGGTCTACGTTCTGGCGGTGCTGTGCAGCGCCGAGTGCTACGGCCGCAATCGCGGCGACATCGAATCGGTGATCAACTCTTGGGCGGTGATCGGATGAGCACGGACGGGAAGGGATCGGGCATCCTGGCGGATCGGCCGTCGCGACCGCGGGCCTCCGAGCGGCAGACCAGGGCACCCATGGTGTGGTGGGACCGCATCAAGCTGCTGCTATTCCTCGGCATTCTCTGGTTCGCGGGGCTCGCCGTCGTCTGGAGCACGACGGTCCGGCCGCTCGATGGTCCGCTCGTGGACGCCGTCCGCATCGCCACCACCGACTACTTCTGGTTGCTCGCGCTGATGGCGCTCGAGTTCGTTCGGCAGATCCACTACTTCATCGAGGAACGTTCGAAGGGTTACTACCGCTTCTGGCAGCAATCCGTGTTCGGGGGCACTCAGCGCCGGCTGGGGGCGATGAACGATTACACGCGGTATCGGGCCGGCCGTGCGTTCAAGATGCTGCTCTTCCTGCTTGTGGTCAGCACGCTCCTGGGGCGCATCTTCGACACCGATCCCGTGTGGCTCGGCATCGTCGAGGCCCCTGCGAGGCTCGTGACCGCGTTGCCGTTCGTCATGCAGCTCGCGTTCGGCTTCTTCTTCGTGATGTTCCAGTTCGTGGGGTTGTTCTGGTTCCTGTCACGTGGCGGGATCGACACGATCATGCCCGACGAGATCGAGACACGCTTCGACGACGTGAAGGGCCAGGACGCCGCACTCGGCCAGCTGAAGGAAACGTTGGTCTTCCTCGACGATCCCGAGGCGATCGAATCGCGCGGTGGATACGTTCCTGGCGGGATCCTCCTTTGGGGCCCGCCCGGCACGGGGAAGACGTTGATGGCGCAGGCGGTAGCGGGAGAAACCGCGAAGCCTTTCGTGAATGTCGACGCCGGGGCCTTCATCAACATGTTCATGGGCGTCGGGATCCTCAAGGTGCGTTCCCTGTACCGGAAGCTTCGCAAGTTGTCGATGCGCTACGGAGGCGCGATCGTGTTCATCGACGAAGCAGACTCTCTCGGCAGCCGGGGGCAGCAGGTAGCCACCAGCTTCGCGCCCGTCTCGCCGTGGACGACCTCGCCCGTCTGCAACGGGGTCTCGTACCTGTCGGCGGCGGGGCGCGACGCTGCCTTCCATGCCTCGCCGTTCCCCGCCGAACCGGGGGTGGCATACAAGGAGCAGGTGTTCATGGGCGGTATGGCTGGAGGCGGCGGCATGGGAACCCTGCAGGCCCTGCTCGCCGAGATGTCGGGGCTCACCAAGCCGAAGGGGCTGATCAACAGGCTGCGGAAGCTCCTCGGCATGAAGCCGAAGCCTCCGCCCAAGTACCGGATCCTGCATATCTTCGCCACCAACATGCCCAACACGCTCGATCCGGCGATGCTTCGCCCTGGGCGCGTCGACCGGCAGTACAAGGTGGGCTATCCACAGAAGGACGGTCGAAAGGCAACCTTCGAGTACTACCTGGCCACGGTCAAGAACGACATCACGCCCGACGAGATCGACAAACTGGGCACGATCACGCCGTACTTCTCGGGTGCCTCGATCAAGGACATCGTCAACGAGGGGCTGGTCATCGCGATCCGTGACGACCGTGACACCGTCACCTATTCCGACGTGGTGAAAGCCAAGCAGTTGAAGCAGCACGGACTTCCCGACGAGCACGAGTACATCGAGCGCGAGCGCCACTCGGTGGCCGTGCACGAGGCGTGCCATGCGGTGGTTGCCTACCGGCTCCGCAAACACGCAGTGATCGACATGGCCACGATCGAGCGCCGCGGCGATGTCGGCGGCTTCGTCTCGTCGATCCCGCCCGAGGACCAGTTCGTGCAATGGAGGTCGGAGCGCGAGATCGACGTCATGACCGCGCTCGCGTCGCTCGCCGGCGAGCGCATGTTCTTCGACGGCGATCACTCGATGGGCGTCGGCGGCGACATGCGCGCCGCCACGGGCATGACGAGCCAGGCGCTCGCCTACTACGCCATGGGAGACCGTCTCGCTTCTCGATCGGTCACGCTTGCGCCGATCGGAGCGATGTCGATGGAAACCGGCGGTGACCGGGGGCTGTTCGACTCCGACTTCGGGCAGAGCATCGAAAACAAACTCGAAGCGCTCTACGGCAAGACGCTGGAGCTTCTCGAGGAGAACCGGTCGGAGGTGCTGGCGCTCGCGCACGCGCTCGAAACGGAAAAGACGATCACGGGCGACGATGTGCAGGCGATCCTGGAGGGCACCGTGGGTCCGACGGTCGACGGGCGTCCCTACCACGACGGCTCGTTCCTGAGCATGCTCGAGCGTTACCACGATGCCGTGCTGCGCGCCCACAAGGAGCACGCAGGAGTCGAGGCTCGTATCCCCGTACCCGTGCCGCCCCCTCCCGTCAAGGTCGCCCTCTCGGGTCCGGGGAACGGGCAGGCAGATCGCCAACGGGTGAAAGTCGATCCGCACTCCCCGCCCCGCCCCGACGGCGCATAGTCCCGAGCCTCCCGACGGTAAGCTCACGCTCGTGCGCCTGTACAACACGCTGACGCGTGAGCTCGAGGAGGTTCGCCCCGTCGCCGAGGGGCACGTGACGATGTACACGTGCGGGCCGACGGTGTACCGGTACGCTCATCTCGGCAACCTCCGCACGTTCATGCTCGGCGACCTGATCCGCCGTGGCCTCGAGTTCGAGGGCTACCGCGTCACGCAGATCATGAACATCACCGACGTGGGGCACATGACCGACGAGGCCTCGCCCGGAGCCCTCGACAAGATGCAACTCGCCGTCGAGGACGAAGGTCTCTCTCCACTCGAGATCGCCGAGAAGTACGCGCGAGCGGTCTTCGACGATGCCGAGGCGGTCGGCATCCGGCCCGCCGATCGCTACCCCAAGGCGACCGAGCATGTTCCCGAGATGATCGAGCTCACGCAGACGCTGATCAACCGTGGACATGCCTACGTGGTCGATTCCGGCAGTGTCTACTTCGACGTGGCATCGTTCGACGGCTACGGCTCGCTGAGCGGGAACACGCTCGACAACCTCCGCGAGGGTCATCGCGACCTCGAAGCGGATCCGGCGAAACGGAGCTCCGCCGACTTCGCGCTGTGGAAGTCGGCCGGTCCCGGGCGGCTCATGAAATGGGATTCGCCCTGGGGAGTCGGATTCCCCGGATGGCACGTGGAGTGCTCGGCCATGTCGATGAAGTACCTGGGCGACCGCTTCGACATCCACACCGGTGGCAGCGACCTCCGGTTCCCGCACCACGAGGACGAGATCGCCCAGAGCGAAGGCGCGGTCGGTCACCAGGTGGTTTCGATCTGGGTGCACGGAGGCCACCTGCGGCAGTCGGGTCAGAAGATCTCGAAGTCCACCGGGAACACGATCCGGGTGCCGGAGCTGATCGACCATGGGGTCGATCCGTTGGCGTTCCGGTGGCTGACGTTCCAGACCCGATATCGCTCCGAGATGGACTTCACGTGGGATGCGATGGATGCGGCCGACGCGAAGGTCAAGCAGTTGCGCCGTCGCATGAACGAGTGGGCTCCGCGGGCCGACCAGATCGGCGAGCCGGCGAAGGACTACGACGCTCGGTTCCGGGAGGCCGTGGCCGCCGACCTCGACATGCCTGCGGCGGTCGTCGTGGTGAACGAGGTCGTGGGCACGGGCGAGCTCAGCGAGGGTGAGAAGTATTCGCTGCTGGCATCGTGGGATGCCGTGCTCGGCCTCGACCTCGAGCGCGAGGCGACGCGCGCGTGGGCACCCAGCGACGAGATGACCGCGAAGATCGCCCAGCGAGACGCTGCTCGCAGCGCGAAGGACTATGCCGAGAGTGACCGGCTGCGCGACGAGTTGGCTTCGATGGGGGTCGAGGTCATGGATACGCCCGAGGGCACGAAGGTTCGCCCACGAGACTGATCGCGTCTACTCGACCACCTGCAAGGCACGCGTCGACCGGTTGAGGCGTTCCACGCCGTCGTCGGTCACGACCACGATGTCCTCGATGCGGATCCCGAACTCGCCCTCGAGGTAGACGCCCGGCTCCACCGAGAACGTCGTGCCGACCTGGAGGATCCAGTCGCTTCCCTCGACGAGGTAGGGGGGCTCGTGCACCTCGAGGCCGATGCCGTGGCCCGTGCGATGGATGAACCGGGCGCCCAAGCCGGCGTCATCGATGATGACACGCGCGGCGCGATCGATCTGCTGGGCCTCGACGCCGGGCCGCACCGCATCGCACGCAGCCGCCTGCGCGGCGTGGACGACCTCGTAGACACGGTCGAACCCCTTCGGGGGTTGTCCGACCACGACCGTGCGCGTCGTGTCGCTGAAGTACCCGCCCAGCTCGCCGCCGAAGTCCATCACGACGGCGTCTCCCGGCAAGATCGTGCGGCCCCCCGGCTCGTGATGGGGAGAGGCGCTGTTGGGGCCGCTGGCGACGATCGTGAAGTCGGCTCGCTCGTGTCCGTTTCGCACCAGCAGGTGCGCAAGGTCGGCCGCGATCTCTTCTTCGCGCCGGCCGAGGAAGGTCATCGTGCACATCTCACGGAACGCCTCGTCGGCACCTCGAGCCGCGCGTTGCAGCGCGGCGAGCTCGTCGTCGTCCTTCACCGCGCGAAGACGCCCGATCACGTTCGAGGCCGACTCCAGCGACAGGTCAGGCGCTGCACGTTGAAGGCCCAGCACGTGACTGGCCCACAGGCGGTCTCCGACCGCCACGCGGCCCGTGCGTGGAAGCAGGCGAGCCGCCTCGCTGTATGGATCGACGCCGTCGGTCCAGCCGATCAGTTCGATCGCGGGGCCCCCCGGCGACGCTGCAGCGAGCGGCCGTTCGAGCTCTGGGACGAGCATCACCGGCCCGCCATCGGGTCGCAGCACGAGCAAGGTCGGCCGCTCGAGCGGCATCGGGTCGTATCCGGCGAGGTAGACGAGGTCGGGCGAGGGCGCGACGACGAGAGCGTCGAAGCCTTGCGCCGCGGCCTCCTTGCTGACACGGGACATGCGGTCTCTGAGACGGGAGATCACGGGCCTCCTCTAGAGCTTCAACAGGATCTGCTGCGGCACGACCTGGAATGTCGCGGGGGTCGAGCCGAACGGCTCTCCGTCTGCGATCACCGCCAGCGGACGGTCGGCCTCGACCGAGAACCGGATCTTCGCTCGCAGCTCCTTGATCGAATCGTCGGGCACATGGCCGCCGTGGCGCATGATGCGGGGCATCATCGTGTAGGCGTCGGACTTCTGCCCGGTGAACACCAGCGCATCGAGTACGCCGTCACCCGGATAGGACCTCGGCGAGAGCCGAACCCCCGACGTGAACTGTCCGTTCCCGATCACGACGTGGAAGCTCTCTCCTTCCCAGGTCTTCATGTCGTAGGCGATGCGCATGACGCGACGCCGGGTGCTCACGTATCCACGCCAGAAGCCAAGGAACTGCCGACGCCGACCGCCGAGCCAGCGTGGCAGCCGGCGTCGAGCGAGCTCGACGTTGGCGCCGAGCCCCACCTCGGCGAGGTTGTGTGCGTACCGCGTGCGCGGCAGGCCGTCGGCGCCTGAGCAGGTGATCCGCATCAGGTCGAAGGGGTAGGTGTTGTCGCCCGTCAGGTGCTGCACACCCCCGGCGATGTCGCCGGGCAGGCCGAAGCTCCTGAGCAAGTCGTTGGAGGCGTTCGCGGCGACGACCCCCAGCACCGGTGAGTCGACGATCGGCGAGCCGTCGCGGAACAGTCCATTGACGACTTCTTGC
>JAOUEA010000350.1 GCA_029858935.1 Actinomycetota bacterium | reverse complement strand
TCGTGCTCAGCACCACGGATGGCTTGAGCATCGCGCGTTCGCATGAAGGGGAGGATGTGGTCGAGGTCCCCGGTTGGCTCGGCGAGGACGAGACACTCAGGGTCGACGCGAATGGAGCGTTTCCGTGTCAGTTCCGTCTGGAGGGACTCACCAGCGAGACCGTCGTGCTGCCGATCGGAACCGCAATGGAGGTGACCGTCGCGGGCGACACGAACTGCGCGCATGCGCCCGAGGTCTCGATCCGGCCCGCGGCGGCTGATGCGCCTGGTTCGATCGAGCCGGTGCTCGACAACTCGCCCATCCCGTGTCCGGCAGGCCAGGTGCTTCGATTCGAGCTCCCCGACGGCGTCGAGTTCGAGGTGCGCGCACGAAACGCGTGCGGCGCCTTCGAGGCTCAGCGCATCGTGGCGGGTCGGTCTCCAGGAGTCCTCCGTTTGCAGCTCGGCCGGACATCGCAGCTTGAGTTGACGGCTCGAGATGAGCGTGGCTCGCCGATCCGTGACGCCTCAGCCCGGGTCCCGGGGATCGGGGAATTCGCAGCTGATCCCCATGGCACGATCCGGGTTCCGACGAACAGCGACGTGCGGACGATCCGCGTGACCGCGCCTGGTTACCACGAGAAGGTGCTCAGCAAGACCGGTCCGCCAGGCACCCCTGAGGAGCCGTTCGAACGCGTATCGGTCTCGCTGTCTCCAGTGACGCGCTCGTCCGTGCTCGTCGTGTCGACGAAGGGAGAGCCGCTGCCCGGCATGCGCGTCCGAGTGTGGCCTTCACCTGCGGTGCCCCCTCCCTCGACACCCGGAACCTGGAGCGAGCGGTCCATTTCGGTTCCGGCCCAGGGGATCACCGATGGACGAGGGTTGTGCTCGCTGGCAGACGCTCAGGTCGGCGACGTGAGAGTGGAGATCGATCTGCCTCCGCTGCTCGGAACCGACTCGTGGCGGAGGAGCGCATATCCGCCGATCCGAGCCGATCGAAGGGTCGAGGAGGGAGGAACCATCGAGGTCCAGGCCCCGGAACCCGCGCAGCTCAACCTGGAGGTACTCGATTCCTCGAAGGGCGAGCCCGTGCCTCGCTTCACGCTTCAGGGTCTCTCGGCCACGGTGCCACCGGTTGAGGTCACGGGCGGCTACTGGCAGGGCTGGGTCTCGAAGGACATCGCACGGTTCCGCGTGGTCGTACCCGGGCTCGGATCGACGGAATTCGCGACCGGTTCCTCCGTTGGTGACCCGAGGGTGACCGTTCGAGTGGGAGCGACCGGAACGACGGTTCTGACCGTCTCTGGGATGCCTGGCCCCGTGGCGGGCAAACGTCTGACGGTTCAGATCCTGGAGGAGTCGCCGGCCGGCCTACACGGCATCGCGTCCATCGAGGCGGAATTCGATGGTGGCGGTCGGGCCATCGTCGACCTCGCGCCCTGGCCAGATGCGTGGATCGCGATCCCGCCGCAGAAGGTAGGAACCGAACGCATGGAGTTCGATCCGGAAGCACAGCAGATCGGAAGCCGAGAGGAGATCGGTTTCCGGGCCCTTCTTGCGGGCGGATGAGACTCAGGATCCTCGCCTGAGCACGTCGCGCGCGATCACGATGCGCTGGATCTCGCTGGCGCCCTCGTAGATGCGCGTGACGCGCGCGTCGCGGTAGAGCTTCTCGATCACGAACTCGGCCGAGTAGCCCATGCCGCCGTGGATCTGCACGGCGCGGTCGACGATGCGGTCGAGGGCCTCGCTGGCGAAGAGCTTGGTCATGGCCGACTCGCGGCTGAAGGGCTGCTCGGTGTCGCACAGGTGCGCGGTGCGGTAGACCAGGCTCTCCATGGCGTAGATCTCGGTGGCCGAGTCGGCCAGCATCCACTGGATCGCCTGCAGGTCGCCGAGCGTCTTGCCGAAGGCCTCGCGCTGGCTGGCGTAGGAGACCGAGAGCGCGTGCGCCTCCTTGGCGCAGCCCAGGCAGTTGGCGCCCAGCGCCAGGCGGCCGCGGTCGAGGGTCGCCATGGCGACGCGGAAGCCGTCGCCGACCTCGCCCAGGCGGTGGTCGTCGTCGAGCTCGACGTCCTCGAAGGAG
>JAOUEA010000349.1 GCA_029858935.1 Actinomycetota bacterium | reverse complement strand
AGCTCGCGCACCGACGGGCGATCGCCATGCCCGGGCGGCGATCCGGCGAGATCGTGCCGCTGCGCAGCGTCTTCCCGGCGCCCTGGGAGACCAGGCCATGACGAGGCTTGCGGGAGATCGGGTGACGCTGCGGGCCTACCGCGACGAAGAGGCACCGATCCTCATCACCACCTGGGCCGACGCCGAGTGGTTCGCGCCCCCCGGCACCGGGACCCGGGAGCTGTCCCAACGCGTCTCCGAGCGCATCCGCCGGTCGGGCTCGTTCAGCGACGGCGTGTTGATCTTCGCGATCGAGGCTGCAGGGAGGTTGGTGGGCGAGGTGCAGGCGCGCCAGCCGATCAACGGCCTGCCGCCCGGCGTCTTCGAACTCGGCATCGAGCTGTTCGAAGACGACGATCGTGGTCAGGGCTTGGGAGCCGACGCGGTCGAGGCGATCACGCGGCACCTGTTCATCGATGAAGCGGCTCACCGGGTGCAGCTCACGACCGATGTCGAGAACGAGGCGATGAGCCGCGTCGCAGAACGTGTGGGGTTCACCCTCGAAGGGGTATTGCGATCGTTCATGCCCTCCGCAGACGGCCCGCGCGACTACAGGATGTATGCGATCACCGGATCCGACCATCGAGAACGGAACCCATGATGGACCTCAACAAGCTCACGATGAAGTCTCAGGCGGCCTTGCAGGAGGCCCACCAGCAAGCCACCGTGCGCAACCACCAGTCGATCGACCCCGAGCACGTGTTGTTCGCGCTGCTCGCCGATGCCGAAGGTGTGGTCTTCCCGCTGCTGCACCACGTCGGTGCCAACCCGGCGCAGCTTCGGTCGAGGGTGGACGAGGCGCTCGACAGGATGCCCAAGGTGTATGCGCAGGGCGTCGATGTTCGCATCTCCCCGGCGACCGCGAAGCTCCTGGAGACGGCCGCGACCGAGGCCGAGGCATTGACCGACGAATACATCTCGACCGAGCACCTGCTGCTTGCGATGCTCGCGATGCCGGGCGCCGAGGCCGCGGCGATCCTGATGGAAGCCGGGCTGACGCGCGACGCCGCCCTCGCCGCGCTCGCCGAGGTGCGAGGACGCCAGCGCGTCACGAGCCCCAACCCCGAGGACACCTTCCAGTCGCTGGAGAGGTACGGGCGCGATCTGACCGAGGCGGCGCGAGCCGGCAAGCTCGACCCGGTGATCGGTCGCGACGAGGAGGTTCGTCGCACGATCCAGGTGCTCAGTCGTCGCACGAAGAACAACCCGGTGTTGATCGGGGAGCCTGGCGTCGGCAAGACGGCCATCGTCGAGGGGCTCGCGCAGCGCATCGTCGATGGCGACGTTCCCACGTCGCTCGAAGACAAGCGCCTGATCGCCCTCGACCTCGGCGCGATGGTGGCCGGTGCGAAGTACCGCGGCGAGTTCGAGGAGCGCCTGAAGGCGGTGCTGAAGGAGATCGCCGATTCCGAAGGCGAGATCATCACGTTCATCGACGAGCTGCACACGATCGTGGGAGCCGGCGCCGCTGAGGGCGCGATGGACGCGGGCAACATGTTGAAGCCGATGCTCGCCCGTGGCGAGCTGCGGGCGATCGGTGCCACTACGCTCGACGAGTACCGCCAGCACATCGAGAAGGACCCTGCGCTCGAGCGCCGCTTCCAGCCGGTGCTCGTGGAGGAGCCCACGGTCGAGGATACGATCGGCATCCTGCGGGGGCTCAAGGAACGCTACGAGGTGCACCACGGCGTGCGGATCCAGGACCCGGCGCTGGTCGGCGCCGCGGTGCTGAGCGATCGGTACGTGACCGGACGGTTCCTGCCCGACAAGGCGATCGATCTGATCGATGAAAGCGCGTCACGCCTGCGCATCGAGATCGACTCGATGCCGGTGGAGATCGACGAGGTCGAGCGGCGCATCCGCCAGCTCGAGATCGAGAAGGCCGCCCTCGGCAAGGAGACCGACCAGGCGTCGAAAGACCGCCTCGCCCGCCTGGAGGAGGAACTCGCGAACCTCGACGAGAACCGAACCTCGATGACCGCGCACTGGCAGCAGGAGAAGGAGCGCATCGACCGCATCCGGGAGCT
>JAOUEA010000348.1 GCA_029858935.1 Actinomycetota bacterium | reverse complement strand
GGCCGGCGATGGAGTGCGCATCGCCTGAGCCGGGTTCGGAGCTCCACCCCGTTCGACCTGCGCATCTCGACGACGTACGCGGATACCCGTGGCCCCGGCTGACTAGATCGGAGTCACCCGTTCGGGGTGCGGTCCGCAAAGGTCTGCGCCTTCCGGCCATCTCGAAAACCGCCCGCGCGGCCGATTCAGTCGCCCTCCCGGGCAGCCGTAACCTTGAAGCACGATGCACAACGAGTCCGCGCCCGCGCCCGCGCCCTCGCTGCCGAGCGTGCTCGTCGTCGACGACGAGCCCCAGGTGGTCTGGGTCTTGCAGTTCAGCCTCGAGGCCGAGGGATACACGACGTACGCCGCCAACAACGGGGTGGAGGCGCTCGCAGAGATCTCCGAGCATCGCCCCACCATGATGGTGCTCGACATCATGATGCCGACGATGGATGGGTGGGCGGTGCTCGAGGAGATGCTGAAGCTTCCCGAGGAAGAGCGGCCACGCGTCGTGATCGTGAGCGCGCTCTCGTCGCTGCGCGATCGCGCGAAGGCCAACGAGCTCGGCGCCCAGGCGTACGTGCCGAAGCCCTTCAACGTGGAAGATCTGCTCGAGGTGCTGCACGACCTCGAGCGGGCGTCGTAGACGCCGCTCAGCCGCGCCGTGGCGCCCTAGTCCAGATCAGACTAGTGCTCGAACCGCTGGTGCCCCTTCGGTACGACCGTAGTGCCGACCGCCTTCAGCGTGAGGATCGGCTCGTCGAGGAACTCCGCCGCGCTCTCGCTGACGTCGGTGCGAGCGCCGCCGATCTTGTGGATCTCGAACTCACAGCGACGACTCGAGCTGCCGACGCTCACGATCTTCCCGCGGGCCTCGATCCAATCTCCGGCGTAGAGCGGCGCGAGGAACTCGACCGACTCGTAGGCTCGGAACAAGCCCTCGTCGCCGTCGTAGCGCATCGCCAGCTCGGTGATCAGGTCGCCGACCACCTTCAGCTGCGTCGCGCCCGCGACGAGGTTGCCGCCGTAATGGGCGTCTTCCTGGCCGAGGCGAAGGCGGATCAGCGAGGTGGGTAGGTCCTGGGGCATCGTCGTGGCCTCCTGGGTCGGGTCGGGCGTCGAGCGATCAGCGTTGCGCCGACGTGGCCGGTCGGTCGGGGATCACCTTGCCGTGGCGCACACCTCGCGCCGGTACGCGGATCTCGGTGCCGTCCTTCTTCCGCACGAAGTAGGTCTCGGCCTCGGAGTCCCAGCGTTCGAACACCCCGACCGCCTCGGTCGTGTACCCGTTGGGCAGCTCGAATTGGAACGTCACTCGGGAGCCGAGGTCGCCGGGGGTCACGAGGTTGGCGCCGGCTTGGGGCGCCGGCCGGGGGAAGGGCCTCACCGGCTCACGCTCCGGTGTTGCCGCGGACCCGGCTGCGAGCCGCTCACGCTCCTTCCCCGCGGCCCGTGCCCACGTCCGGTTCAATCCCGCCTGCAGGTACGAGCCCGCGAGGAAGCCGGTCATCACGTACAGGATGAGCGCGATCCCGGCCGACGACGGCTCGACGTCGGCGAGTTCCTGGGCTGTGATGACGCGACGTCCCGTGTGGAGGAATCCCACGAGGCCCATGACGATCAGCAGCCCGGCGGGCGCGAGCAGCCACCAGACCTCGGTCAGCACCGCGAGCACGATCACCGGCCCCGCCGTGAAGAACCCGACGATCGCGAGCGTCGAAACCAACGGCCTGATCGAGTAGTTCCGCAGGAACATGCGCACGTCGTCGTTCACCCGGTAGTACCAGTAGAGCCAGTACATGCCGAGGGTCACGACGCTCAGCGCGAAGACGCCGAGGGGCGTACGCACGCGATAGGCGCGGCCGTCGATCATGACATCGTGGGCCATGGCGCGCAGGATATCGGACGGGCCCCAGCCTCAGCCCTGACGGCCGATCGTCGGGAAGGGGTCGGGCGGCAAGGTGAGCACCGCCTCGGCGGCGATGCGGAACAGCGTCTCGCGCCCGGACGTGTGGTCGTTCCACCCCCGCTGATCCCACGTATCGCCGGAGAGATCATCGCCCGCGTACAGCACCTGGCCGAACG
>JAOUEA010000007.1 GCA_029858935.1 Actinomycetota bacterium | reverse complement strand
CGTCGAGCAGTTCCTGTAGTGCCTTCTCGTACGCCTCCTGATCCATCGTGACCTCCGGGCGTTCCTCGGCGGCGGCCGGAGCTGCCGGCGCGGGGGCCGAAGCGGCCGGGGCTTGGGAAGCTGCGGGAGCTGTGGGAGCGGCCGGGGCCTCGGGAGTTGCTGGCGCGACGGCGGGAGCGGCCGGGGCAACAGGCGCGGCGGCGGCGGCGGGAGCCAGCGCCGGCGTGGCGGAAGGCACCGCCGGCGGGGCGACGACGACAGGGGCCGCCCGAGAGAGGTCGACGTTGCGCCGAGGAAGCTCCTTGCCGACGCGTACACGGTCTGCCCGCACGACCTTGAGACCTTCCTCGTCCTTGGAGAATCGGGGCGCGTACCGCATGTACTGGATCGTGAGGAAGATCACGAGCAGCACGCCGAGGGCCCCGAGGGCGATGGCGATCCAGTACACCCAGCCGCCGTCGTTCCGCTCGGACACCACGACCGGATCCTGCACGAGCTGGGCATTCGCGGTCGTCACGAAGCCCACCATCAGCACGACCGTCGAGGCAACGACGGTCTCGACTTTCCGACGCATGCTCATCGCGGCGGATACTAGCACCGGCGGATGGTCGGCCGATCGTGGTCCTCTCCGAGCCGGAGATGGGATTTGAACCCATGACCTACCACTTACGAGGCGGTTGCTCTGCCAGGCTGAGCTACTCCGGCGACGGTCGAGGAGTCTACCAACGGGGTGCTGGCACCCATGGCTCGGGGCGGTGCCTACGACCGGCGAACACCGGACCCCCACCATGACGCGCGCGCCGCGAACGGGCATGATGCGCCCATGGATGCTGAGGCGCAACCACAGCCCTCCGGGCCGATCCACCGGGTGATGGTCGGCACCGACCGCTCGCAGACCGCCGAGCGGGCCGTGCGGTGGGCCGCGGCCTTCGCCGACGCGTTCAGTGCGGACCTGCACATCGTGCAGGTGATCGTGCCCTCGAACCCGGCCGACACCGAACACGGCGCCGCCGAGGCGACCCGAGCCCGCTCGGCGGCCGACGACCTGCAGGTCTACGCGCGCACGATCGCGGGGGACCGGGCGCACGGGCACGTGGTGATCCATGACGATCCGGCGATGGCGATCGTCGAGGCGACCGAGGAACAGGGGATCGACGTGCTCGTGGTCGGCAACGCCGGCATGGCCGGACGGAAGGAGTTCTTGCTCGGCAACGTGCCGAACCGCATCAGCCACAACGCGCGGTGCACCGTGATCATCGTGAACACGGCCGGAGACGGTCAGGTCGTGACCAACCGGCCGGCTCCGACCTCGGCCGGCGTGCGGGGGAGCTCTGCAGAGGCGGAGGAGTTCCAGCCTCGCTTGACGGCGCGGGGAGGCCGCATCGCGGCCGTGTTCGCCAAGCATGGATTGAAGGAGCTCTTCGGACGTCCCGACGAGGAAGGCGCCGTCGGACGCCATCGGCAGGGCAAGCGTCTGCGTGCCGCACTCGAGGAGCTCGGCCCGACGTTCGCCAAGCTCGGGCAGATCCTGTCGACCCGTCCCGACCTGCTCCCCGCGGAGTACATCGAGGAGCTCGCCACCCTGCAGGACAACGTGCCTCCACTCAGCGAACAAGCGGTCGTCGAGGTCATGGAGCAAGAGCTTGGCGTGCCGTGGGAGGACGTGTTCGACCACGTCGACCCGTCACCCCTCGCCGCTGGCACGATCGCCCAAGTGCATCGCGCGACGCTCGCCACCGGCGATCCGGTGGTCGTGAAGGTTCAGCGCCCCGACGCCCGCGAGCAGATCGAGCAGGACCTCGCGCTCCTCGAGGTCTTCGCCGAGAAGATCGGCCAGCGGCCGGGCCTGCGTCAGGTGATCGACATGCAGGCGGTGTTCGAACACCTGTCGAGTTCTCTCCACCGCGAACTCGACTTCCGGCAGGAAGCGGGCAACATGGCCCGGATGCGGGAGATCGTCGCGCCCTACTCGCGACTGCGCGTGCCCGAGGTGTTCGGCGACATCTCGACCTCCCGCCTGCTCGTCATGCAGGATGTGCAGGGCGGGCCGATCTCGCTGGCGCCCGAGGGAGCCGCGCGCACCGAGGCCGCGCGCCAGCTGCTCGAGAGCTTCTACAAGCAGATCATGGTCGACGGGTTCTTCCACGCCGACCCGCACCCGGGCAACCTGATGTGGCGCCCGGCCGACGACACGCTGTACCTGCTCGACCTCGGCATGGTCGGCGAGGTCGGCCCCGAGATGCGCGAGCAGCTGATGCTGTTGCTGATGGCCTTCTGGCAGGAAGACGTGCCGTTCCTGACCGACGTCTCGCTCATGCTCGCGGGAGCCATGGACCGCAACGACCTGGACATCGACGCGTTCGGTGGCGAGATCGGAGAGATGGTCGCGAAGTACCGCACGGCGTCGCTGAGCGACATCCAGCTCGGACCGATCCTGCAGGAGATGACCGAGATCTCACTGCGGCACGAGGTGCCGCTGCCCGCCTCGCTCGCCCTCACGGGCAAGGCGCTCGCGCAGATGCAGCTCGCGACCGCAGAGCTCGACCCCGACCTCGACCCCTTCGACGTGGCCGGATCGTTCCTGATGAGGGCGGTCGTGAAGGACATGACCGGCAAGATCGACCCGAAGGCGCTGTTCTATCAGGCGCAGCGCTTCAAGGTTCGCTTCCACCGAGTGGTCGAGGCCGTCGAGCGCCTGATCGGCGCCCGGCCGGGTCAGAAGCTCGAGGTGAACTTCCGGGCGACGACGCTGGAGACGACGATCCGTCGCGCGGGCCGCCGGCTGGCGCTCGCGCTCACCGCGGGCGCGGCGATCCTCGGCACGGCACTCACGGCCGTGAGCGAGCGGGTGCCCGCGTGGCTGCCGGTCGCGTTCGGCGCCGGCGCGTTGCTGCTCACGCTCGGTCTCGTGTTGGACCTGGTACGGCGCCGAAACTAGTCTCGCTCAGACTAGAGATCGACGTCGACCTCGCCGCCCTTGGAAACGACGGTCGTGAGCTCCTCGGCGGGCTGGTCCCCGCCCTTCTTGCGTACGGCGCGCACCACGACCTTCTCGAGCACGAACGCCATCACCGCGAACACCACGCCGATCAGCCAGCGCTCGAACCGCCGGAACCCCCTGGCCTTCGGTCGATCGGTGGTTCCGCTGCTCACGCGTTCTCCTCTTGCTCGTCGGCGCCCGAACGCACCGGCACGCGCCCCGTGACGGTCGTGCCCGAGCCCGGGCTGCTCTCGACGGTCACCTCGCCGTCGAGCGCCCCGAGCCGGTCGGCGATGCCCTGCAGCCCGGTACCGTAGGCGGTCGACGCCGGCTCGAACCCGGCGCCGTCGTCGGCCACCGAGAACGCCAGCACACCGTTCGACCGCCGCAGCGTCACCGTCGCGCGTGAAGCATGGGCGTACTTCGCCGTGTTCTGCAAGGCCTCGAGCGCGGAGAAGTAGACGGCGGCCTCGATCTCCTGCGGAAGGCGGTCGAGCCCGTCGGTCTCGACGGTGACCGGCACCGGCGACTTGAGCCCCTGCGCCTCGAGTGCGGCGGCGAGTCCCTTGTCCGCGAGCAGCGGCGGGTAGATGCCGCGGGCGAGGTCACGCAGGTCCTCGAGCGCCGACTGCGTCTCGGCCTCGATCTGGGTCAGCATCTCGGCCGCCTTCGGGGGATCGCGCTCGGTGAGCGTGCGGGCCAGGCGCGCCTTCACGGTCAGCGCAACGAGTTGCTGCTGGGCGCCGTCGTGGATGTTGCGCTCGAGCCTGCGGCGTTCCTCGTCCTGCGCCGCGACCAGGCGCTTCTGGGCGGCGCGGAGGTCGACGAGTCGAGCGCGCAGTTCCTCGGTCAGACGCACGTTGCGGAGCACGAGGCCCGTCTGCGCGGCGAGGTTCCCGACGAGTTCCCCTTTGGCGGGATCCATCGGATCATTGGCGGGCATGGTGACCGAGAGAGCCCCCAACTCCTCACCCTCGTGCTGGACCACGACGCGAATGTCGTCGCCCCCGGCCGCATCGGCGTCCGTGGGCCAGCTCGCGACGGGATGGCTCACGCCGTCGATGCTGAGCCACACCGACGCCCGCTCTGCGCCGACACCTTCCCCCAGCACGCGGGCAAGCCTCAGCAGCACGTCGTCGGCCGCGTACGTACCGGCGAGCTGGCCGCCGAACGAGGCCATCACTTCATAGGGCGTGGCGCGCTGACCGAAGATCAGCCGGTCGGCGAGGTGTCGCGCACGGACGCGTGCCGGCTGGAAGACCAAGGCGACGACCGCGGCGGCGACCGCCGAGAGCACAGGGCTGCCGCTCGACCCGACGAGGGCGCCGACCCCGACGACGACCGCCGCATAGATCGCGGCGATCATCGACACCATGGCCGCGAACACCACCGACTTGCGGATCACGACGTCGATCTCGTACAGCCGGTATCGCAAGACCGCGATGCCGATCGAGACCGGGATCAGCAGGAACGAAGAGACGGCGATCGAACTGAGCACGTTCTCCCACGACGAGTCCTCGGCACCGAACACGGCGCCGGGAACGAATGCCATCGCGTAGGAGAACGCGATCACGCCCGCTGCCCACGCGAGCCAGCGCAGCTGTCGCTTCTCCACCGGGTCCACGGAGTGGAGGAGGCGCCGGATGACGGCGACCGCGCCCCCGACGACCGTGATCGGCGCGATCAGCGCGAGCGGCAGGAGGGCGTCGAGGATCGGCGCCAACGATGGGATCGCCAAGGGGTTGTGGACCTGCGGCAACCCGTAGTCAGCCCCCTGGTCGGGCGAGACCAGGATGAGGAAGAAGAGCGTGACCATCCCGGCGATACACACCGAAGCGAACCAGCGCCACCGCCCGGAGGGCAGGCGCCCGTTGGGGAACAGGAGGAGCAGGAACCCGGAGAGCCCGATGAAGACGATCCACGTGGGCGAGTCGAGCGCGAGCGCCAGACCCGCTCCCGGCAGCTCGCCGGCGCTCGTGACAGCGACGAACCGCGCGTATTGGGCCCCCGGATAGGCCGACCAGGCGAGGCCGATGCAGAGCATCAACCAGCCCAGCGGGTTCCTGGGGAGCTTGGTGATCAGGACGAGACCGACGATCGGGAACGCCATGAACAAGGCATCGAAGAAGGCTCCTGCTTCGAGATCCGATCGCGCGCCGTTCACGACGTCCAGAGTCGCGCCGACCGCGAAACCGGCGACGGTGAGGCCGAACAGGGTCCAGGCGAGGATCCGCAACCGCTTGTCGTGACCGCGCGCGTGGTCCGCTTCAGACGGAGACACGGGGGACTCCGGGAGCCTCGTGGTCGTCCACGCGACCCGGCATCGGGATCCGGCCGGCCAGGGTCGCGCCGCGGCCAGGTTCACTGTCGACCGACAGCCGGCCGTCGATCGCGCCGAGCCGATCGGCGATGCCCTGCAGCCCCGAGCCGTATCCGGTCGACGAGGGATCGAAACCCAGCCCATCGTCGCGGACCTCGAACGTCAGCTCGCCGCCGCCGATGGAGATTCGCACGGTCGCCGACCGCGCCTGCGCGTACTTCGCGACGTTCTGCAGCGCCTCCAGCACTGAGAAGTACACGGCCGCCTCGATGTCTTGCGATAGCCGGCCGACACCCCCGGTCTCGACGGCGACCGGCACCGTCGACTTGCGCGCCTGGGCCTCGAGGGCGGCACCGAGCCCCTTGTCGGCGAGCAGGGGCGGGTAGATGCCCCTGGCGAGGTCGCGTAGGTCCTCGAGGGCGGAGGCAGTGTCCACCTGCAGGGCCGCGAGCATCTCCTTCGCCTTGCCAGGATCGCGATCGACGATCTGCTCGGCGAGGCGCTGCCGCACCTGGAGCGCGACCAGCTGCTGCTGTGCGCCGTCGTGGATGTTCCGCTCGAGTCGGCGGCGTTCCTCGTCCTGCGCGGCCACCAATCGCTTCTGCGCCGCCTGCAGGTCGGCGAGCCGGGCGCGGAGCTGCCCCGCCAGCCGCTCGTTGCGGAGAACGAGGCCGGCCTGCGCGGCGAGGTCCTGCACGAGCTGCTCGCGCGTCCCATCGAGAGGATCGTTCGCCGGCATCGCGATCGCGAGCTCGCCGAGCACCTCACCCTGGTGGCGGACCTCGGCGACGAAGTCGTCGGGCGCATGCGGGGCATCGACGGGCCACGATGCGACGGACCGCATCTCGTCGCCGATCGCCATCCGCACCTCGGCGCGAGCGGCTCCCACCCCTTCGCCCAACACTCGGGCGGTGCGGGGAAGGACATCGTCGGCCGCGTAGGTGCCGGCCAGCTGATCGCCGAACGTCGCCACCACCTCGTACGGAGTGGCGCGCTTGCCGTACACGATGCGGTCTGCGAAGCGACGGGCCCGTGCTCGCACCGGCTGGAACACCAAGGCCACGATCGCGGCCGCCAGCGCGGACAGGAGCGGAGCGTTGCTGCTCGCCCCGACGACCGCACCCACGCCCGCGACGACCGCCACGTACACGAGCGCGATGAACCCGACGACGACCGCGATCACGAGCGTCTTGCGGATCACGACATCGATGTCGTAGAGGCGGTACCGCAGGATCGCGAGCCCCGTCGCGACAGGGATCAGCATGAAGCTCATGGCTCCGATCGTCTGGATCGCGCCACCCCAGCCTTCGTCGTTCCCGAGTCCGGGGAGCCACGAGAGTAGGAAGAAGAGGGCCATCACCGAGGCGGCGTAGGCGAGCCATCGGATCTGGTGCCGCAACACGTCGTCGGTCGTGCTTCGCATCCGCACGACGAGACTCACGAACCCGCCGACCACGAGGAGCGGCGCGGCCAGCAAGAAGACACCGAGGAAATCGAGGATCGGCCGGAGCGTTTCGATCCCGATCGGGTTCTGGACGTCGGGGTAGCCGGAATCACCGAAATCGCCCGGGTAGAACCAGATCCAGATGAAGACCAGCGTGAGGCTCACGCCGCACAGCCACGCGAACCACCGCCAGCGGGGCGACGGAAGGTGTCCGTCCGGGAACAACAGCAAGAGGAAGCCGGAGACTCCGACGAACGGGACCCACCCAGGCCCTGCGATCGCCAGCGCCAGCGGTCCACTGGGCAGATCGTGTTCGACGGCGTAGACGCCGTAGCCCTGGATGGGATCGAGGATCGCGTTCGCGACGCCCATCGACACCATCAGCCAGGCGAGTCGGGCATCCGGACGGCGACTCAGCACGAAGAAGCCGACGGCGGGGAACGACAGCAGCAGGATCGAGAACACCGCCTCGTCGGCCCGCCCCGCCGCGATCTCCAGCGCGATCGTCGCGACCGATCCGATCACGACGATCACCAGGACGATCCTGGCGAGACCTCGCAGCTGGCGTTCGTCGAGCGTCATGGGCCGGCACCGGTGACGGAAACCCGCGTGAAACCATCGTGGTTCCGCATGATCAACCCCGCGTGCCCCGCGAGATCCAGCACCACCCCAACAGGGATGGATCCATCGGGAAGGGTCGCGGCGACCTCAGTCTCAGAGGATGACACGGAACACCTCCACGGCTTCCTCACGCCCCTTCACTCGGTGGGTGCCGATCGCTTCGCACGCGACTCCCGGCGCGGCTGCGACGGTGCTGGCCGTCGCCACGATCTCGCCGCCCTTGGCTTCGTTCTGCAAGCGGGAAGCGATGTTCACTGCGTCGCCCACCACCGTGTACTCGAGCCGGCCCCCGCCGCCGACGGTGCCGGCGATCACCCGCCCGGTGTTCACACCGATGCCGACGCCCATCTCGGGCAGATCGGGCACGTCCCACCCCACGGCGTTCAGCTCGGACTGCCGCTGCTGCATCTCGATCGCGCAAAGCAGCGCTCGCTCAGCGTGGTCGAGCAGCGGTTCCGGCGCGCCGAACACCGCCATCACCGCGTCGCCCTGGAACTTGTCGATCGTGCCCCCGTGCGCGGCCACGACCTCCGCCATCGCGGACAGGTGGCGGCCGACGACCGAAGCGACCGCTCGCGCCTCGAGCCGTTCCGCGATCGTCGAGAATCCGCGGATGTCGCTGAACAACACCGTGACCTCGACCTCCTGCGGCTCGATCGCCGTGTCGGGGTGGGACGCCAGCCGCTCGGCGAGCTGCTGGGGCACGAACGACGCGAGCGTCCTCCGCGATTCGGTCTGCTCCACGACCGCGGCGTGCAGGCGCTTGAACTCATCGACGAGGCCCGCGCTGCCGCCGTCGCCCGCCATACCCCGGAAGAGATCGGTCACCTGTTTGTCGACGGCCTCCTGCGTGATGCCGAGCTCGGTCGCGATCTCCGCGTATCCCAGTCCTTTCGACATCATGTCGAGCAGTTGGCGGTCGCGTTCGGCGGCTTCGCCTCGGCCGGAGAGACGCTCCGCGATCGACGGGTCAACCGTGCTGCCACCCGCGTGCACTTCGCGGATCGCACGAGCGAGCTCGTCGCCCTGGGCGATACGATCCTTCAGCAGGTAGGCGAGCCCGCTGTGACCCCGGCCGAGCAGCGCGATCGCGTATTCCTCGTCGTCGTGGGCGGACAGCACCACCACACCGGTGTCCGGGTGCTGTTCCCGTATCGCATGTGCACAGTCGATGCCTTCGAGCTGGAACGACGGGGGCATCTTGATGTCGGTCACGACCACATCGGGCACGTGCTCGACCGCCGCCGCCAGCAGCGACGGGGCATCCTCGGCGATGCCGACGACCTCGATGTCGTCGTAGGAATCGAGCAGTGCGCGAACCCCTTCGCGCACGAGCACATTGTCCTCGCCGAGCACGACCGAGATGTTCACGCCGTTCGCCTTCCTACCGGGGGTGCCCGTGTACCATCCGCGCATGCTCCGAGTCGTCTTCGCGGAGGACAACTACTTGGTGCGCGAGGGCACTGTGGCGCTGCTGTCGAGCGTCGACGATGTCGAGATCGTCGGCACGGCCGAATCCTACGATGAGCTGCTCGCGGCGGTCGAGGAAGAGTCTCCCGACGCCGTTCTGACCGATATCCGCATGCCGCCGACGGGCACCGACGAGGGGATACGGGCCGCGAAGGCGATCAGGGCCGAGCACCCGGCGGTGGGTGTCGTGGTGCTGTCGCAGTTCGCCGACGAGGAGTACGCCTACGACCTGTTGAAGGATGGCGCGGAAGGTCTCGGCTACCTGTTGAAGGAGCGCGTCGCCGACGTCGACGAGGTCGTGCGAGCCCTGCGTGAGGTCGCGCGGGGGGGCAGCGTGCTCGACCCGAAGGTGGTCGAGGCGCTGGTGGCCGCCAAGGACCGCATGGCACACTCGCCCCTCGCCTCGCTGACCGATCGCGAGCGCGAGGTCCTCTCGCACATGGCGCAGGGCGAGAACAACGCCGCGATCGCCAAGTCGCTCTTCCTCACGGAACGCGCCGTCGAGAAGCACATCAACTCGTTGTTCCACAAGCTCAACCTGACCGAGGAACCCGACGTGCATCGTCGCGTGATGGCGGTGCTGGCGTTCCTGCGGGAGACCGAACAGGCGTAGACCGGCCCCGAGCCCACGCCTTCGTGCGCTCATTGAGCCTTCCGGGTGTCCACGATGTAGACGCTGCACGGCGAGTGCCGCAGCACCAGGTTTGGAACGCTCTCCTTGACGTGCCAGCGCGATGCGTGTGCGCCGCGATTGCCCAAGACGATCGTCTGCGCCTGCTCCTCGGCCGCCACCTGGCAGATGCGCTCGGCGGTGTCGCCGGTCTCCACTCGGGTGCGCGTCACGAGGTCGGGGAAGCGCGACATCATGTGAGCGAGGTAGGCGCCAGGATCGGCGGCCTTGTTGGGATCGACGACCGACTGCATGTCTTCGTCGGGCCTCACGTACAGAACCAACAGCTCGGTGCCTCGATCACGCGCGAGGCGAGCCGCGTCTTCCACGGCGAGGTCGGCCGCCGCCGAAGTGTCGGTGCCAACGATGATCGTCATCCTCTGATCTCCTTCGTGTGCTGATGCCACGGTAGGACCCGAGGTCCTCGAGAGCGATGGCGTGAGCATGCGAGGTGCAACGGGTGTCTCCACCCGCTCGGCAAGGCGTGTTCCCGACCGGCCGAGCCACCTGGACACCTCCTTCCGAGCGTTCCAGGTGTGGGAGAAGATGCGAGCAATGCAGCCGACGATGACCCGAGACGGGGTCCGGGCCGACGAACGAGGGCGGTCGCTCGTGCGGGCGCCGATCGGAGCGACACCATGAACGAGCGGGCCCTTCGGTGGCTGGCTCGTTCGCTCGGCGCACTGACGCTTCTGCTCATGATCGCCGCGATCGCGCTCACCGTCGGGGACACGACGACGAGCGCCGGCGATATCCCGAGCATCGTGTTCTTCGCGGTCGGGCTGGCCACGTTCGCGCTGATCGGGGTGCTCGTGGCCACGCGGGCGCCGCACAACCCGATCGGATGGCTCTACGGCGTGGTCGGTCTCAGCATGATGACCAACATCGCCGCCCACGAGTACGCCATCCGCGGGTCGTCCGACCTCGATCTGCCCGGCCTGGCGGCTGCAGGCTGGATCAGCTCCGCCACGGTCACTCCGACCTTCGCTGCGCTCCTGCTGTCGCTGCTGCTCTTCCCGGACGGCTCCCCCCCGACCCCGCGTTGGAGGGTCCTCACGTGGACGATCGTGATCGGGGCCGCGGCCGGCCTGATGGCCATTTCGTTCGTCCCCTCCTCGTTCGAGATCGCAGAGGCCGACGCGCGTGTCGCGAACCCGCTGCAGGTCGCGGCCATCGAAGGGTGGACCTGGCTTTCGGTCGTCGCGACGGCGCTCGTGCTCGCCGGCGCGATCGGCGCGGTCGCCGCGATCCTGATCCGCTTCTGGCGGTCCGAGGGGGAGGAACGCCAACAGCTACGGTGGCTGGCCTCGGCCGCCGGACTGACCGTCGTGAGCATCGTCGGTGTGTTCGCGGCCGGCCAAGACTCGCAGCTGAGCGACGTCGCGTGGGTGTTCTTCGTGTTCTCGATCATGGTGGCGCTGCCGGGTGCGACGGCGGTCGCGGTGCTCCGGTACCGCCTGTACGACCTCGATCTCGTGATCAAGAAGACCGTGATCTTCGCGATCACTGTCGTGCTGATCATGGTCGTCGGTCTCGGGGTCTTGTTGGCGGTGAGCGGACCGCTCACCGACCTGGCCCCCGACGAGACGCAGGCCGTGTTCGTCGCGGGCTTCGTGATCGGCGCCCTCGCGTGGCCGCTATGGAGGCTGGCCCGCCGCATCGGGGATCGGCTCGTCTACGGCGGTCGATCGACGCCCTACGAAGCCCTCACGCAGTTCTCCGAGCGCCTCTCCGAGGCGTACGCGACCGACGATGTGCTGCCGCGCATGGCAGCGATCCTGGGTAAGAGCACGCGTGCGGCAGAGGCTCGGGTTTGGCTGCGGGTCGGCGACGCGTTCCGGCCCGCGGCGGCATGGCCGTCGACGACAGACCCTGGATCGCGGGTGGCGGCCGGCGGCGACACCCTCCCCCAGTTTCCCGGCAGCGACCAGGCCGTCGAGGTCCGCCACCGGGGAGAGCTGCTCGGTGCGCTCTCGGTCGAATCCCGCCCCGACGATCCGATCGGCGTCGAACGAACCAAGCTGATGCGCGACCTCGCCGCTCAAGCCGGGCTCGTGTTGCGCAACGTGCGACTGATCGAGGAGCTGCGCGCGTCGCGGCAACGTCTCGTTGCCGCACAAGACCAGGAGCGGCGAAGGCTGGAGCGGAACATCCACGACGGTGCGCCGCAGCAGCTGGTCGCGCTCGGCGTGAAGCTGCGGCTCGCCGATTCCCTCGTCGACCGCGACACGGGCAAGGCGCACACGATGCTGACCCAGCTGCAGACCGAGACTCAGGTTGCGATCGACGACCTGCGTGACCTCGCTCGTGGCATCTATCCGCCGCTGCTGGCCGACAAGGGTCTCGGTGCGGCGCTCGAAGCCCAGGCCAGAAAGGTCGTCGTGCCGACGACGGTCGTCACCGACGGGATGGGCCGCTTCCCCCAGGACGTGGAGTCCGCCGTGTATTTCTCGGTGCTCGAGGCCCTGCAGAACGTCGTGAAGTATGCGGAGGCATCATCCGCGACCGTCATCCTCGCCCAAACCGCCGGCACGCTCACGTTCACCGTGGCCGACGACGGCCGGGGGTTCGATGTGGCCGCCACGTCGTTCGGCACAGGGCTGCAGGGCATCGGTGACCGGCTTGCGGCCGTCGGGGGAACGCTCGACGTGTCGAGCCAGCCGGATAGAGGCACCACGGGTCATGGCACGACGCTGCACGGATCGGTGCCCATCGGAGCGCCGGCGTGACCGACGACTAGTTGGATGGCGACCCCGACACGTCGGCCCACGCCTGTTCGAGCCGGTCGGGACCGAACGCCGCCTTCGGGATGTACGCCGCGGCGCCGCATTCGGCTGCCCGCGGGGCGTACTCCTCTTCCTCGTAGGTCGAGAGCAGCAGCACCACGACCGCGTCGCCGCGGTCGGAGAGGATCTGGCGTGTGGCATCGAGCCCGTTGATGCCGGGAAGGTTCACGTCCATCAGCACGAGGTCGGGCGCGAGATCGGTGGCCATGGAGACCGAGTCCTCTCCGGTCTCGGCCTCGCCCACGACCTCGAACCCATCGGTCGCGTCCACGACCATTCGCGCCGCCATGCGGAACGGCGCTTGGTCGTCGACGATGAGGACACGGACAGTCATGTCGGACATCTTCCTCCTCAGACAGCCTCCCACCGCCCACCACGCGCTGCCAGTAGTGGCAGCACCACTTTCCTCGAGAGGGGTCCAGGCCTGCTCAGGCCGCGATCTCGGCCAGCGCGAGGAACGCCCGTTCGAGCACGAGCCGGGTATTGAGGTTCAGGTCTTCTGCGAGCGCGGCTCGCGCCTCCTCGACCCCGGCGAAGCCCCGGGTCGCTCGGACGATCGAGAGATCTGGACTGAGCGCGAGATCGGGGTTCAGCAGGTCGGCGCGAGGCGACCCGACCTGGCCGGCGACGCGGTCGCGCAGTAGTGAGGAGACCGCCAGCAACACCCAATCGACGTAGTCGCGCTCGGCCCGACGCTCCCGGCGCTGGAACCGGGTTTCGATGCGCCGGATCGCACCCCGGTAGACGTCTTCGGGACGGCCCTTCTGGTCGAGGAACGGTGAGAGCTCCTGTTCGAGTTCAGCCTTCAGACCCTTCTTGTACGTGGCAGCCGCAACGATCACCAGATCTGCCGCCGCGAGAGCCCCTGTCGGCCCGCGAGCGGCTTGGTCGAGCGCCTCGACCGCCGCATCGCGGAAGGCGAGTCCGTCTTCGCTCGTCGCCAGCCTCCGGGCTCTACCGAGGTTGCCGCCGGTCAACCGTGCGGCCAACAGGGCGTGCGTCTCGTCGATGCCCTCGGCCATGAGTACCTCGACGACGAACGCCTCCGACAGCGCAGCGAACGACACCGTATGACACCGTGATCGGATCGTCTCCGGCAGCTCGTGGGCCCGCGCGGACATCAGAAGGAAGACCGTGTCGGCCGGTGGTTCTTCGAGCACTTTGAGCAGGGTGTCGGCCGCCGCCGGCGAGAGGCGATCGGACTCACGGATCACGAAGATCTTGCGGCCCGGCTCGGGTGCGGTACGCGAGGCCGGAGTCCAGACCTCTTCCCTGATCGTGTCGACGTGGATGTCGCGGCCTTCGGGCTCCACGAGGAACTCATTGGGGTGCTGGTCCTTGAGGGCCAGCCGACAGTCGCGGCACTCGCCGCACCCGCCTCGCCGGCAGAGCAACGCCGCCGCGAACGCCCGAGCCGCGAGCGACTTCCCGCTGCCCTCGGGACCGGCAAGCACGTATGCGTGATGCGGACGCTCAGCCGCGCTCTGCATGAATGCCATCGCTCGTTCCTGGCCCGGGATGGTGTCCAACACGGCTCGCATGCCTCGAGGGTATCGGCCGGGGCCGACGCATGCCCTCGGTGTCATGGGGCCCGCCGAAGACGGGACGGGTGCTGTGGGCACCGACGACCGTCGCTGTTACAGGTACATGGTCGGGACGCATCACGTCGACGACCATCCCGCGATCCGGTGAGACCGAACTCACAGCCCATCGCCTCCCACCGCCCCGACCGCGAGCTGCGTGCGTGGGAGCTCGAGGTCCGGTCGGTCGCGACCGCGCTCGCGGTGGACCCTCAGCTCGGGTTGACTACCGACGAGGCCGAACGCCGGATCACGGCGTACGGTCCGAACGAGCTGCAGGAGAGGCCGCCCAAACCCCGGTGGATGCTGTTCGCCGAGCAGTTCGCGAACACGATGATCATCGTGTTGCTCGTGGCCGTCGCCATCACGATCGCGATCGGCGACGAGAAGGACGCCGTCGTCATCCTCGCGATCGTCGTGGCCAATGCGACGATCGGCTTCGTGCAGGAGTCGCGCGCCGAACAAGCGATGGCGGCGCTCAAGCGCATGGCGGCGCCGAGTGCAAGGGTCGTGCGCGACGGGTCGGCGACGACGATCCCCGCGAGCGAGGTCGTGCCCGGCGACGTGGTCGTGCTCGATGCGGGGGAGGTCGTGCCCGCCGACGCTCGTCTCGTCGAGGCTCCGGCCTTGCGGATCAACGAAGCCCCGCTCACCGGCGAGTCCGTGCCCGTCGACAAGCACGTCGATGTACTGACCCGGGCGGAAAGCGAGACCCTCGCCGATCGGACGAACATGGCCTTCAAGGGTTCTTCCGTCGTGTTCGGGCGAGGAACCGCCATCGTGACCGCGACCGGCATGCGCACGGCGCTCGGAGAGATCGCCGGGCTCCTGCAAGCCCATCGCACTCCGAAGACGCCGCTGCAACGGCGGATCGGCGCGCTCGGGCGGCGGCTGGCGGCGGCAGCTTTGTTCGTGTGCGGCGTCGTGTTCGTGTCGGGCATCGCGCGCGGCGAGGACGTGACTCTGATGTTCTTGACCGCCGTGAGTCTCGCGGTCGCCGCGATCCCGGAAGCGTTGCCGGCAGTGGTGACGGTCGCACTGGCGTTCGGAGCCAAGCGCATGGCCGAGCGGCGAGCGCTGGTGCGCAAGCTGCCTGCTGTGGAATCGCTCGGTTCGGTGACCGTGATCTGCACGGACAAGACCGGCACCCTCACCCAAGGACGCATGCTCGTCGAGCGCGTCCGTCTCTGGGATGGGGAGCTCGTCGCGACGGGCTCCGGCTACGAACCGCGGGGATCGGTGCTCGCCGACGGCGACCCTCTCGATGAGAACCGCCCGAGTCTGCAGCTGCTGCTCGAGGCGGCCGTGCTGTGCAACGACGCGACGTTGCTCCCCCCGCCGGACGCGGGTGGGGATTGGGACGTCGGCGGCGACCCAACCGAGGGCGCGCTGCTCGCGCTCGCCACCAAGGCCGGGGTGGACCCCTCCGAGGTCCGGCGGTCACTGCCGCGCCTGACCGAGCAGCCGTTCGATGCCGTGCGCAAGCGCATGACCACGGTGCACGAGGGCCCGGACGGCCGGCGCATCACCGCCTCGAAGGGAGCCCCGGAGGCCGTCCTTCCCATGGTGCATCGTGTGCACGACGGTGACTTCGTTCGACCGATCACCGACGCCGACCGAACCAGGGTCGAGCGTTGGGCTGATCGGTACGCGGAACAGGGCTATCGAGTGCTCACGATCGCCGGGAACGCCGACGCCGACGGCGGTCCTGACTCGGACCCCGGGCTCGTGCTCTACGGTCTCGTCGCGATGGCCGACCCGCTCCGGGACGGCGCTGCGCGAGCCGTCGAGGAATGTCGAACGGCCGGCATCCAGCCCGTGCTGATCACCGGTGACCACCCGGCAACCGCGCGAGCGATCGCCGCTCGAGCCGGTATCGGTGACGGCGCCCGGGTGATGACAGGGCCTGAGCTCGCGGCGCTCGACCCGAAGACCCTCGACGCCGAGATCGCCGACATCGACGTGTTCGCGCGCACCGAACCCGAGCAGAAGCTCCGCATCGTCGAAGCGTGGAAGGACCGAGGCGCGATCGTCGCGATGACCGGCGACGGCGTGAACGACGCGCCCGCCCTTCGCCGTGCCGACATCGGGGTCGCGATGGGCGTCGCCGGCACGGAGGTCTCGAAGGAAGCGGCCGACATGGTGCTCGCGGACGACGACTTCTCGACGATCGTGACGGCGGTGAGCGAAGGGCGTCGCATCTACGACAACATCCGCCGCTTCGTTCGGTACATGCTCGCCGCCAACTCCGGGGAGATCTGGGTGATCTTCCTCGCACCCTTCGTGGGTCTTCCGCTGCCGTTGCTGCCGGTCCAGATCCTGTGGATCAACCTGGTCACCGACGGTCTGCCGGCGGTGGCGCTGGGCTTCGAACCTCCCGAACCGGGCGTGATGCAGCGACCCCCGCGAGCACCGAGCGAGAGCGTGCTCGCAGGGGGCCTTTGGCAACACGTGCTTTTCGTCGGCCTGCTGATGGGTGCGGTCCCGCTGTCGCTCGGCGTGTGGGGGGAGCTCACCGGTCGGCCGTGGCAAACGATGGTGTTCACGAGCCTGTCGCTGCTGCAACTGGGGCACGCGCTTGCCGTGCGCTCTGAGACGCAGACGCTCGCGCGACGAGGGGCGCGCTCGAATCCCTTCCTGATGATCACGGTGGGACTGACGGCTGCACTGCAGGTCGGCATGCTCTGGCTCCCTGCAGCCAACCGACTCCTCGACATCGAACCGCTCTCTGTCGCAGACCTCGGGATCGTGCTGGTCGCATCGACGACCGTGTTCTGGGTCGTGGAGGCGGGCAAGCTCGTCGCCCGTCGACGTTTCACACGATGAGTACAGGCACGTCGGGAGCTTTGGCGAGTCGGGTCGCAACGCTGCCCAGGAGCGCGGTCGAGGCTCCGCTCCCTCGATGCCCCACGGCGACGACCTCGAAGCCCTCCGTCGCTGCGTAGCGCATCAGCGCCTCGGCGGGCGATCCTTCCAACAGCACCGCGCCCGGAGGCGGCATGGCCACCGTCGCGACCATCTCTTTCAGGCTTTCGGAAGCGCGAGCCTCGTCCTCCCACAGCCCGGGGGTCTCAGCGGTGTCGCGATCCACGACCGCCGCGAGCGTCAGGCGGCCGATCCGCGCGCCGAACAGGTCGAGGGCAGAGCGCAACGCCGCCTGACTCTCGGCCGACCCGTCGACCCCGACCAGTACGTCCACCTGCCCGCGCCCGGACGATCCCTCAGTCACCTTCCTGAACAGCGTCGGCGGCTGCCGGCGGTGTGCGCTGACGGCGAGCGGCACGGCGAGCGGCCCGAGCGTGGCGCCGACCACCAGCCAGCTCCACGCGTGGAACCCTGCTCGGCCCATCACGATCGCGGTGATGACGCCGATCGACACCCACGTCAGCGCGATGATCGACAACGACATGGTGGTATCCACGAGACCACCTCCGCGACCACGCTACCCAACGTGTGGCGTCGGGCCGGGGGCCAACCGTCCCCGTCCCCGGGGGGAACCTGCGGCATCGAGCGACCCCGAGGTCGAGGAGGATTGACCTCACCGGAAGGATCATGCACATGACGCTCGGCGCCTGGGCCTCGGTGTTCGTCGTGTCTGCCGGCGCGCTCGTGCTCGCCGGCATCTACCTCGCGCGGGCCGGGGACGAGATCGCGACCGTGACGGGCGTGGGAGGGCTGCTGGTCGGAGGCATCTTGCTCGCCGGCGCCACCTCGTTGCCCGAGGTCGCCACCGACGTGACCGCGGTGCTCGAGGGGGCGCCCTCCCTCGCGGTCGGCGATCTGTTCGGCAGCAGCATGGCCAACATGGCGATCCTCGCGGTGATCGACCTCGTCGGACGACGCCACGTGCTGCCCGCGATCGAGCTCGCGCATGCGCAGATCGGGTCGATCGCGATGGCGTTGACGGCCTTGGCGGTGATCGGCGTCGCGACGCCGGTCGGTCTCGCGATCGGCTGGATCGGCATGGACACGCTCGTCGTCGGCATCGCCTACGTCACGGCGATCGTCTGGGTCAGGAGGAGCCGGGCCGAGCGGGCGCGGAACGGAACCGGTCCCGAGCTCACCCGACAGACCCTGCGCCCGACCGGATGGGGCGTGCGTGGGGCCGACGGCGCGGGGTTGCGGTCTGCACTCCTTCGCTTCGGCCTGGCCGCGGCTGGTGTCGTGGTTTCGGCGCCACTGGTGGCGATCGCGGCAAAGGGTCTCGCCGAGGAGGCCGCGATCGGCCAGACCGCGATCGGGACGTCGCTAGTGGCCGTCGCGACGTCACTTCCCGAGCTGGTCGCCTCGCTGGCCGCCGTTCGCATCGGCGCTCACGATCTCGCGGTCGGGAACCTGTTCGGCAGCAATGCCCTGAACATGGGCATCCTGCTCGTGATCGACATCGCCTATGTGGAGGGGCCGCTGCTGTCCTCCGTGATGTCGGCGTCGGCGATCGTGGCGGGAGTCGGAGCACTGCTGCTCATGGCGCTCGCGATCGCGATCGTCGTGGGGGGCACCGAGACCCGCATCAGACGGCTCGAGCCCGATGCCGTGCTGTTGCTCGCTGCGTACGTGGGGTGCCTCGCCGCGGTGTGGTTCACCTCGACGTGACGAGCAGACAGCGCACGGGGGAGTTCACGCCCCACCGTCGCCGTTGGCGCGCTCGTACTCTTCGAGCGTCCTGTCGAGCGCGGTCCTCACGTCATCGAAGACCTCGGCTGGGTCCTTGTCGGCATCGATCACGATGAACCGCTCGGGGTGCTCCTCGGCGATCTTCAGATAGGCGTCGGCGACCTTCGCGTGGAAGTCCTGGCCCTCCAGCTCCATGCGATCCGGCGACTCGGTCGATCGAAGCAATCCTCGCTCCGGCTCGAGGTGCAGGAGGATGACGACATCGGGGAAGAGACCCTGGGTCGCCCAGACGTTCAAGGTCAGCACATCGGCCTCGCCGAGCCCGCGGGCCCATCCCTGATACGCCAGCGACGAGTCGACGTACCGATCGCAGATCACGACCTTGCCTTCGGCCAGCGCCGGACGGATCACGCTCGACACCATCTGCGCCCGGGCGGCGGCGAACAGCATCGCCTCGCTCCGAGCGTCGAGCTTGCCGGTCTTGGGGTCGAGCAGGACCTCGCGGATCTTCTCCCCGAGCATGGTTCCGCCGGGCTCGCGGGTCACGAGCACGTCCTGCGATAGTTGACTACGCAGGTATTCCTCGGCGAGGCGGATCTGCGTGCCCTTGCCTGCCCCTTCCACGCCCTCGAAGGCGATGAACAACCCTGTGGCCGGCGGTCGCTTCAGCTTGGGCACGAGGGTGAGGGGCTGCGGTCGGGAGAGCCGGTGGCGATGCAGCAGGCGCCGTGTGTTGAGGCCGGCCACCGCGGCGAGCGCGCCCGCCGTCCACAGGGCGAGCCGGGTGCCCGACAGATCGAACCGCTGACCACCGATGAAGAACTCGTAGTCGCCATAGATGCTCGACAGGATAGGGAACACGGTGAGGCTCATGAACAGCCCCATGCGAGACAGGGTGGTGAGCGAGGCGAAGGTGCGGCCGCGATACTCGTCCTCCACGTTCTCCTGCAGCAAGGTGTAACCGCTCACCCACGCCAACCCGCAGAACGCCCCGAGCCACACCGTGACGACCGAGGCAAGCGACAGGTTGGGCATCGTCGCGAGCACGAATAGGGCACCTGCCGCCGACACGAGCGCCCAGACGAAGGTGAAGCCGCGGTCGACGAACTTCGCCACCTGGTTGGTCGCCGCCATGCCGAGAGCCATGCCGATGCCGAAGGCGGTCACGATCACGCCCCAAGCAGCGTCGCCTGCGTCGAGCGACCTCACGAAGATCGGCCCGAGCGCGAGCACCGCCCCCACCGCGGCGAACGCCACCACGATGCCGGCGGTCATCGCCGAAGCGATCGAGTCCTCGCGGAGGAACCTGAGCCCGTCCACCACGTCGCGCCAGATCCTCGACAGGTCGAAGCGGCCGGTCGGTCCCCCCGTCTTCGGCGGGAACGTGATGCGGCTCACCATGTACGCCGAGAAGAGGAACGTGCCGCCGTCGAGGAGCAACGCGAGTGATTGCGGGCGACCGCCGAGCCACGGGACCCGGACCGCGAGCCCGGTCGAGAAGGCCGCGAGCAACGCGAAGATGCCGCCCCCCAGCGGCAGCGTGCCGTACGTGCTGACCAGTCCGATCGCGTTCGCGTTCGCGAGCTGGCGCCGGGGCACCATGTTCGGCAGCGAGGCATCGCGTGCAGGCGTCCACAGGAGCGAGAGGCACTCGATCGCGAAGGACAGCAGGAAGATCATCCACAGTTCGCCGAGGAACGCCATCGTCGCGTACATCGCCGCCCGACCGACGTCGGCGAGGATCATGATCTGCTTTCGATCGGTGCGATCGACGAGCGCCCCCGCGAACGGCCCGAAGAGGATGGCGGGCAGCATGCGTGCGGTCATCACCGCGCCGACCGCGAGGCCGGCCGCCGCGGTCGTGCCCGAGAGCCTCGTCACGAGCGATGTGACGGCGATGAACCCGATCCAATCGCCGAGCGAGGAGACCGTCATCGCGGCCAACAGGCGGGAGAACGCCGGATGGGTGAGCAGGTCCCTCAGGGTCGCCGCGCGTGTCCCGCGAAGTGCGGCAACCTCGTCGGCGACCGAAGCCACGACGCTCTACGCCTCGGGCGCGACGGCATCTGCCGCAGCGGCAGGCTCCGAAGCGGCGGCCGTCCGCTTCTTCGATGTCGGCTTCTTTTCCGCGGCTCTCTTCTCGGTGGACTTCTTCTTGGCGGACTTCTTCTTGGTCGTCGTCTTCTTCTTCCCAGTGGTCTTCTTCTTCGCCGCGGCACGGGCGGCTCTGGCTGCAGCCTTGGCCTCGCGTGCCGCGATCTCGGCCTCGATGTCGCCGGGCTTCGTGACGTTGAATTCCAGGTCGAGCTCTGCGCCGCACCCCCAACACCGCAGCGACTTCGGTCGTCGCAGCAACAATGAGCCGCACTCTGGGCAGGGACGATCCTTCTCGGGAGGATTCCCGACCGCGCAGTCGCAGTCGGGGTAGCGGTCACAGCTGTAGAAGATGGAACCGAACCGGCTGCGCTTCTCGATCAGTTCCCCTTGCCTGCACTGGGGACAGGTGACGCCCGTCGAGACCGGCGGATCCTTCTTGATGTAGCGGCAATCCGGGTAGCCGCTGCATCCGGTGAACGGGCCGTACCGGCCGACCCGGCGCTGGAGTTGCTTCCCGCACTCCGGACAGATCTCGTCGAGCGTCTCGGGCTCGGGCCGCACGCTGCCATCCATGTTGCGGATGTAGCGGCAATCGGGGTAGTTCGTGCACCCGACGAACTTCCCGTAGCGACCGAGCTTCACCTCGAGCCGGCCGGGGTCACGACCTTCCGTCGGACACAGCGGGCAGTCCTCGTCGAGCTCCTCCACGAAACGCTCGAACGAATGCTCCGCCTTCTCGAGCGCCCGCTCGAACGGCCCGTAGAACTCCTCGAGCATCGTGATCTTGCGGAGGTCGCCCTCGGCGATGTCGTCGAGTTCCTTCTCCATGTAGGCGGTGAAGGTGACGTCGACCACGTCGGGGAAGTGCTCGATCAGCTTGTCGGTCACGACCTCGCCCGTATCGGTGGGCTTGAAGCGCTTCTCCTCGAGCGTCACGTACTCGCGCCGCTGGATCGTGTCGATGATCGACGCGTAGGTCGAGGGCCGGCCGATGCCCTGCTCCTCGAGCGTCTTGACGAGCGACGCTTCGGAGTAGCGGGGCGGCGGCTGCGTGAAGTGCTGCTCGGGCCTGACCTCGAGCATGCGCAGCAGCTGTTCGGCGGTCAGCACCGGCAGCGTCTTCTCGGCGTCCTCGTCGGGGCCCTCGTCGCGACCTTCCTTGTAGATGCGGATGAACCCGTCGAACGTCATCGTCTGACCGGTGGCACGAAGCCCGTAGCTGATCTCAGCACCCTCGCCGTTGTGGGTGGCGCGGGCCGCGATCGCCTCGATGTCGACGCCGACCTGATCGAACCTCGCCTCGGCCATCTGGGTCGCCATCGTGCGCTGCCAGATCAGGGTGTACAGCCGCAACTGATCGCGATCGACCGAGGCAGCCACGCGCTGCGGGGTGCGCATCACGCTCGTGGGTCGCACCGCCTCGTGCGCCTCCTGCGCGTTACGGCTCCGCGTCTTGTAGCGCCGGAACTCCCCGAGCGTGTACCGCTCGCCGAACTCGCTCTTCACGAGCTCTGCGATCTCACGCAGCGCCGTCTCTGCGATGTTCACCGAGTCGGTCCTCATGTAGGTGATGAGCCCGACCGAGCCCTCGCCGGGCAGATCGATGCCCTCGTAGAGGCGCTGGGCGAGGGTCATCGTCTTGCGGGCGCTGAACCCGAGCTTGCGAGCGGCTTCCTGCTGCAGGGTCGAGGTGGTGAACGGCGGCGCCGGCGAGCGCTTGCGCTCCTTCTTCTCGACGTTCGCGACTCGGTAGGAAGCGCGCCGCAGCCGCTCGACGTGGGTCGCGGCGTCGGCCTCGGCCGCCAGCAGTACGCCCTTCTTGTCGGGCGAAGCAGCCAGCTTCCCGTCGGGGACATGGGTGAGGCGCGCGGTGAACGGCTGCTCCGGGTCGGCGGACGCGCCGGGCGTGAGACGAACGTCGACGCTCCAGTACTCCACGGGCACGAACGCCCGGATCTCGCGCTCGCGCTCGACGATCAGCCGCACTGCCACCGACTGCACACGACCGGCGGACAGACCGGGTCGGACCTTCTTCCACAGCAGAGGGGAGATGCGATAGCCCACGAGCCGGTCGAGGATGCGGCGGGCTTCCTGGGCGTCATACAGCTTCAGGTCGATGGCGCGCGGCACCGCGAACGCCTCGAGGATCGCGTCGCGTGTGATCTCGGTGAACGTGACCCGTTTCGCCGTCGCCGGGTCGACGCCGAGCAGGCTCGCGACGTGGAATGCGATCGCTTCGCCTTCCCGGTCGTAGTCGGTCGCGAGGATCAGTTCGCCGGAGCCCGCCTTCATGACTTTCTTCAGCTCGCTGACATGGCGCTTGGAATCCTCGGGCACGACGTAGTCGGGCGTGAACGCGTGTTCGACGTCGACACCGAGCCCTCCGTAGCCCTTGCCGAGGTCGCGGATATGCCCATAGGAAGCCCGCACGGCGTAGTCGCCGCCCAGGTACTTCTCGATCGTCTTCGCCTTCGCCGGCGACTCGACGACCACGAGGGTCTTTGGGTTGGCCATGGCGGGGAACCTTTACGGGTCGGAGGGGACGGGTGTCAAGCCTTGCACTCGGCCCGCCGCTCGGCGGGGAACCCGGCGGCGACCGTACCACTGCCCGGCGACTTCACCGGCCAGGACGACGTGCCGAGACCTACGGGAGGCTCGGGAGAACGCACTGGTACCGTCTCCGTATTCCCGAGTCGCGGAGTTCGTACACCCATGCTCGACTGGCTACATCAGTTCGTGATCGAGACGGTCGCCGGCTACGGCTACGCGGCCGTGTTCGTGCTGATGGTGCTCGAATCGGCATGCGTACCGATCCCGAGCGAAGTGACGATGCTGTTCGGCGGGGCGCTGGCATCGGCCGGTTTCGCGGCCCCGGGCGAGGAGCTGTCGCTGTTCTGGGTCGGCATGGCCGGCACGGTCGGGAACCTCGTGGGATCGTGGCTCGCCTACTGGGCCGGTGCCGTCGGCGGACGCCCGCTCGTGGTTCGGTTCGGTCGCTACCTGCTGATCCGCCCGCACGAGGTCGACAAGGCCCACGACTGGTTCGAGCGCTACGGCGACGCCGCGGTGTTCTTCTCCCGGCTGCTCCCGGTGATCCGCACCTTCATCTCGCTGCCGGCCGGGGTCGTGCGCATGCCGTTCTGGCGGTTCACGGTCTACACGGTGCTCGGCTGCCTTCCCTGGACGTTCGCGCTCGCGTTCCTCGGCTACGAGCTCGGCGACCGGTGGAAGAGCCTCGAGCACGCCCTGCAGCCGTTCTCCTGGGCGATCGCGGGAGCGTGCCTGCTCGCTGGGGCCTGGTACGTACGCCGCCGATGGACGAAGGTTCGGGCGGAGTACGCGGCGCTCGACGCCGCGGCGGCCGCGGGTGACGACGCCGTTCGGTGACGGCCCGGCTCGTCGAGATCCGCGGGCGAGCTCTCGCTAGAGGTTCGCGACCATCGTCCAGTGATCGCCCTCCTCGGCGACCCGATGGAAACCGGCCCGCTGGTACATCATGCGTGACCGGTTGTGCACAGCCACCGAGAGCGACAGGGCCTGCGAACCTTCCTCGCGAGCCTGCACCATCGCCGAGTGCAGCAGCGCGTGACCGATGCCCTTCCGGCGGTGCATCGGTTGCACCGCCACCGACAGCTCGGGGGTCTTTTCGTCGACGAACCCGTAGCCGGGCTCGGCCTCGGTGAACTGCCGGTACCAGACCGCGCCGACCGGTTGACCGTCGAGCTCGGCGATCACCCCACCGTCGCCGGGACGCCCCCAGCCCTCGTGATACCGGCGAAGGACGGGCTCATCGAGCACTTCTTCCATCGCCTCACGCGGCCAGTCGGGGTTCCATCGGGCGGCCTCGAAGAGCATCGTCTTGAGGAACTCGGCATCGTCGGCTGTTGCGGGGCGGATGTTCACCTGGCTCCCCTCCCGAAAGGTTCAGGCGTGTCACGCCAACCGTACCGCAGCGGCTTCTCGGCACGGGAACGGCGCACGCTCAGGGGGGGCCGCCGGAATCGTCCGACTCCGCGACGGGAGCTGCGTCGGGGGCACCGACCTCGGGCGCGGCGAGATGGAACGGCACGCTGGTGACGACGACGCCCGGCTCGAACAGCAGCGCCCGCTTGAAGAACAGCGCGGTCTGGTTGTGCAGGAGGCTCTCCCACCAATGCCGCGGAACGAGCTCGGGGAGCACGACGGTGACGATCGTGTCCCCGCGAGAGGTGTGGGCGCGGATCTCCTCGAGCAGCGGTGGCCCGTAGTCGCGGAACGGAGCGTCGACGAGCACGAGAGGAACATCGAGCTGGCGTTCGTGCCACCCGTCGATGACGGCCGGAACCTCGTCGGGATCGGTGACCAGGTACAACGCCTCCATCTCGGTGGGTTTCAGCGACCGACCGTAGATCACGGCGCGAACGGTCGGATCGTGCACCGCCGAGACGGGCACGAGCACGACGTTGCGCTCGGGCTCGAGCGCGCGCTCGCTGAGCCTTCCCGCTCGATCGGCCGAGGGGTGAACGGGGATGTCGGTCACCACGACCCGAGGCTCGAAGAGCAGGGCCGTCTTCAAGAGGAACTCCTCTCGATGGCGCACGAACTGCCACACTGAATTCCGCGGCAGGAGTTCGGGGATCACGACCGTCAGGAACCGGTCGCGTTCGTGACGAGGCATCGAGCGGACATGCCGACGCACGGCGCGCACGAGATGACGGTCGGCTCCCTCGAGGAGCGCGAGTTCGCCCATGCGTGGAGCCACGTCGTGCCAGTCGGCCGATACGCGCTCGAACGATTCGGAGGGGCCGATGTAGAGGGCCGTGAGCGTCTCAGGGCGCACCGCCCGCAGGTAGGCGACGGCGTCGCGCGTGGCGGGTCCGAGATCGGGAACCAGCAGCAGGAACGTTCCCGTCGCCACGTCGTGACCGGTGAGGCGTCGTGCTTTCAGCGCGAGCGCCACGTGCTCGTAATGGCGGTGCACGGCCCAGAAGAACAGCACGATGAACGGCATCGCCACGATCACGATCCACGCGCCCTTGGCGAACTTCGTGATCGTGACGACGACGAGCACGACGCCCGTGGTCGCGGCACCGATACCGTTGATCACCGCGCTCCGTTGCCACTTGTCCTCGCGCGTGCGCAGCCACCGGCGCACCATGCCCGCCTGCGACAGGGTGAACGCGGTGAACACCCCGACCACGTAGAGCTGGATCAACCTCGTGAGGTTCGCGTCGAAGACCCAGATCAGCAGCGACGCGAGGCCGGCGAGCACCACGACCCCGTTCGAGAACACGAGGCGGTCGCCGCGGTTGCGGAACTGAGAAGGCATGAACCGATCTCGCGCGAGGATCGAGGCGAGCCTCGGGAAGTCTTGGAACGCCGTGTTCGCGGCAAGCACCAGGATGCCTGCGGTGAACACCTGGAGCATCAGGAACATGAACCCCCCGCCGAACACGGTGTCGCCGATCTGGGCGAGCACCGGCAACTCGTGGGCGATGTCCTCGGTGATGCGCACGTGCAGGAGCTGGGAGAGCGCAGTGATGCCGAGGAACATCGCGATCGACATCGCCCCCATCACCGCGAGCGTTGTGGCGGCGTTCTTGGCCTGAGGACGGCGGAACGCCGGTACGCCGTCGGCGATGGCCTCGACGCCGGTGAGCGCCGTCGCCCCCGACGAGAAGGCGCGCGCGATCAAGAACAGCGAAAGCGTGTGTTCGACGTCGAGCGGCAGGTCGGCCGTCTCGGCAACTGGGCATCCACCGAGGCACTCGACGAACCCCGTGACGAGCGTGATGGCGATCATCAGCACGAACCCGTAGGTCGGGATCGCGAAGAGCGAACCAGCTTCCTTCACGCCACGGAGGTTCGCGAGCGTGACGAGCGCCACGAGCCCGATCGCGATCGGCACCCGCAGGTGGACGAGGGCCTCCGGGTCGACCGACGCGATCGCGGTCGTGCCCGCGGTGATGCTGACGGCCACCGTGAGCACGTAATCGGTCAGGATCGCCGCGGCTGCGATGAGTCCAGGCATCGTGCCGAGGTTCTCCCGGGCGACGATGTAGGAGCCACCTCCGGCGGGATAGGCGCGGACGGTCTGTCGGTACGACGTGACCACGATCGCCAGCAAGGCGGCGATCGCCAGCGCGATCGGAAGCCGTAGCGTCAGCGCCCCCGCCCCGGCGGCCACCAGCACCAGCATCATCTCTTCGGTCGCGTACGCGTTCGACGACAGCGGGTCGGAGCTGAAGACCGGCAACGCGAGGAACTTCGGCAGCAGCTGGTGCTCGGCCTTGTTCGAAGATATGGCCCGGCCGACGAAGACCCGTTTCAGGGGGCCGGTGCCGGTGCGCCGCGGGGCTCCCAGTTGCGAACTCACGGCCCGCATCTTGGCAGGAACACTGGCGATGTCACGCGGTGGTCTCGGCGACCCATCTGTAGCCCACGCCCGGCTCGGTCACGATCAGGGCCGGCGCCTGGGCATCGTCGCCGAGCTTCTTCCGCAACGTGCGCACGTAGGTGCGCAGGTACGTCGTCTCGGTGCCGTAGCCCTGGCCCCAGACCTTCCGCAGGAGCCATTGATGGGTGAGGAGCTTGCCGGGGTTCGTCACGAGCGCCTCGAGCAGCCCGTACTCCGTCGGTGTCAGCTTGACCTGGTCGCCGTCGAGAGTGACGAGGCGCTTCGGCAGGTCCACTTCGAGCCCGTCGAATCGGAGCAGGGGCTCGGTCGATGCGTCGGGCTGCTTGCGTCGCATGGCGGCCCGGGCTCGAGCGAGCAGCTCCTCCATGCCGAACGGCTTCGTGACGTAGTCGTCGGCGCCGGCATCGAGCGCCGCCACCTTGTCGGACTGGGCCTCGCGCACCGACAACACGATCACGGGCACTTCACTGAAGGCTCGCACGCGTCGGATCACCTCGGTCCCGTCGATGTCGGGCAGCCCGAGGTCGAGCAACACCAGGTCGGGAGCCTGCTCGGCCGCGCCGACCACGCCCTCCTCGCCCGTACCGACGGTCGCCACCTCGTACCCGTGAGCCTCGAGGCTGGTGCGGAGCGCCCGACGGATCTGGGGCTCGTCGTCGACCACGAGCACTCGGGTCACGCGCTCGCCTCCCGTTCAGGGGGTTGGAGCACGTGCACGGGGATCTCGAACGCGAACGTCGCCCCCCCTCCCGGGGTCTCCTCGACCCAGATACGACCACCGTGGGCGGTGACGATGGCGTTGGCGATCGCGAGACCCAAGCCCGTTCCGGGTGAATCCGGGATCGACTCGCCTCGGTAGAACGCCTCGAAGATGCGCTCCCGTTCTTCGTCGGGCACCCCGGGGCCGCTGTCGCAGACCCGGACCTCCACCCGATCCTTCGCCGCGGCGATGCTGAGATGGACCTCGCCGCCGACGGGCGAGTGCCGGGCCGCATTCTCCAGCAGGTTCGTCATCACTTGATCGAGCTGCATCTCGTCGACCGCGACGGACGGCACGATTTCGTCGATATCGAGCACGACCGCGACGTCGTCCAGCCGAGGTGCCAGGCGGGCGACGACGACCTCCGCGATCTCGTCGAGTCCCGCTTCGTGGCGAGTCGGGATGAGCGCCCCGGCCCTGATGCGAGCGAGATCGAGGATGTTGCCGACGAGCCGGTTCAGCCGATCGGTCTCTTCGAGGATCGTCGTGAGCAACTCGCGTTCCTGGTCGGGCTCGTGCTCCACGCTGCGATCGAGCAGGCTCGTCACACCCGCCTTGATCGAGGCGAGGGGCGTGCGGAAATCGTGGGTCACCGAGCTGAACATCGCCGCGCGAAGTTGATTCGTCTCGGCATCGAGCTGCGCGAGCCGTGCCCGGGCGTCGAGTCGAGCCCGGTCGAGCGCGGCCGCGGCCTGCTTCGAGGCGGCCTCGAGCAGCAGCTGCTCGTGCGGTCCCAGTGGGCGCCTGCCTGCCGGTCGCTCGACGCGTAGGGTGCCGAACGACACGGGACCGACGACGAGGGGCACCACGGTGTCGGGTCCGCCGGGGGTGAGCCCCGGTTGCTCGGCGCGCGCGTTCATCTGCGTCCCGTCGACCTCCACCAGCACTTCGGCCGAGACGAGCCCGAACGGCTCGAGGAGCACACGGACGAAGTCGTCGAGCACGCGGTCGGGCACGTCTCCGGAGACGAAGCGCGACGAGAGGTGGCCGAGAAGGCGCGCCTCGCGTTCCCGACGCCCGGCTCGGGCTCGCTCCTCGGCTGCGCCACCCACCAGGATGCCCACGACGAGGGCCACCGTCAGGAACACCAACCCGGTCAGGATCTCCTCGGTGCCGTCGAAGCGGAGCCGGAACCGCGGCGCTCCGTAGAGGAAGGGCAACGCGATCGAGGAAAGCACCGCAGCGAGCAGTCCGGCCCAGAGCCCCCCGGCGACGGCAGCGATCACGATCGCCAGCAGGAACAGGGCGATCGCGGCCGCCGGCCCATTGCGGGCGAGCGGGATCGAGGCCACGCCGGCGGCCGCGGGCGCGACCACCGCGATGAACGCGCCGCGGGCGCTCAGCCCACGGAACCGCCGCGGTTCCACCTCGCTCACTCCCCGATCCATCGCGCTGCTCATCGTGCCATGCCTATCGGCACAGATCGGTCTTCACGTGATCTTCACGCGGGAACCCGCTTCCTTCACGCTGCTCTCACGTGCAGGGGACGACACTCTCACCAGGAGTTGAACCATCCTCCGAACCAAGCCCGGAGGCCGGGCGGCGCCCTCCAGCCCGCCCGACCTCCGGGCCCCGTCCTTTCCGGGGGTCCGTCTCGCTGCCAGCGACCCCTCCGTGGTCTAGGATGCCCCGCGATGCGAGTGATCATCATGGGTTGTGGCCGGGTCGGCTCACAGTTGGCGCATGAGCTCGTCGACGACGGCCACACCGTCACCGTGATCGACAAGAACGCCGAGGCATTCTTCCGCTACCCGCCCGGCGAGTCCGTGACCACCGTGGTCGGCCTCGGGTTCGACCGCGACGTGCTGATCGAGGCCGGCATCAAGGATGCCGACGCGTTCGTGGCGGTCTCGAGCGGTGACAACTCCAACATCGTGTCGGCCCGGGTCGCGCTCGAGAACTTCCACGTGCCCAAGGTCGTGGCGCGCATCTACGACCCGCGACGTGCCGACATCTACGAGCGGCTCAACATCCCCACGGTGGCCACCACGAAGTGGGGCGTGAAACAGATCCAGCTGATGCTGTTCCACGACCGCCAGGAGATCCGGGAGACGATCGGCGGCGGAGACCTGCTGCGCATGCGCATGCCGGTGGGCGCACACATGATCGGCAAGGCGGCGACCTCGTTCAACGTGCCCGGCGAGATCATGATCGCCGGGGTCTCACGCGGTGGCGGTGGGTTCCTGCCGACCGACGACAGCACCTTGCAGGCTGGCGACTACCTGATCGTGATGCTCACGAAGGACGGCATGGACACGCTCGACGAGGTCTTCGAGCCCGCCGGGGAGCAGCACTGATGCGGGTCATCGTGACCGGCGGCGGAGCGGTCGGGCGTCACCTCTCGGTCGATCTCGTCGAGCGGGGCCACGAGGTCACGCTGATCGAACAGAACCGCGCCCTGGTCGACAAACTGAGGGTCTGGGCCCCCAAGGTCACCGTGTTGAACGGCGACGCCTGCGAACCGTGGGTGCTCGAGGACGCCGAGACATCGAACGCGGACGTGCTCGTCGCGGCGACCGGTGACGACGAGGACAACCTCGTCACCTCGCTGCTGGCGAAGCAGGAGTTCGCCGTGCCGCGGGTGCTCGCTCGCGTGAATCACCCCAAGAACGAATGGCTGTTCACGGAGCAGTGGGGCGTCGATGCCGAGGTCTCCCCGCCACACATCCTCACGGCCATGGTCGAGGAAGCGGTCACCGTTGGCGACCTCGTGCGGCTGATCCGGCTTGGCGGCGGGCAGGTCTCGATCGTCGAGATGACGTTGCCTGAGGACTCCCCGTCGGTCGGCCGAGCGGTCTACGAACTCCGCCTGCCGGCCGACGCGGTCATCGTGGCGATCCTGCGCGAGGGCCACGTCGTGATCCCGCAACCCGAGACCGTGCTCGCCGCCGGCGACGAGGTCCTGGCGCTCGCCAGGAGCGAGATCGAGCGCCCGCTCCGCGATGCCGTCGTCGGCGCGGACATGCCGGGGGGCGTGCCGACCGACTCGCTCGATGGCACCGGTGGGGTCCAGTAGCTAGACCGGATCGACGGTCGTCGTCGCGGTGATCGAGGCCCGCACCACCCGGTCGCGCTCGAGCAGCAGCGCCAGCTGATTCCCGAACGCTTCGAGGATGCGCCGCTCCGCCGGGCTGAGGGGCTCGCGGATGCCTCGCATCACGAGCAACCCGAGGTTGCGCCGCCCGACGTTCAGTGGCAGGCGCTCGACGCCGTCGCCCCCGGTCGGGGGCACCGACGACGTCGTCGTGCCCACCGTCGCATGCTCCACCAGCCCGCGGTCGGGCCCCTCCTGCACGTACAACGCACCGTCGAGGAACCCGAACATCGCCACCACGACCCGCAGCACGCCGTCGTACGGGTGCAGCCCGGACTGCGGCTCCACGAGGATGCGACTCAGCTCCTGCTGCCGTCGAAGCTCTTCCGCCCTCGCCTCGGCGGCCCGAGCCCGAGCATCCGCGGTGGCGACCAGCACCGAGATCAACACCGACAGCCCGAGGAAGACGAACAGCACGAAC
>JAOUEA010000347.1 GCA_029858935.1 Actinomycetota bacterium | reverse complement strand
AGGTGCGACGCCGAGTTCGTCGCGCTGACGAAGCTCCAGGCAGAACTTGGGCGATCTCCGGACTCGTCGCGACTGCCTCGATTACGGCTTGGCCACGACTCGACGGCAGGATCCGTTCCTCGCGAACCTCCGCTGAAGTGGACCCAAGGGGAGTCGAACCCCTGACCTCTTGGCTGCCAGCCAAGCGCTCTACCAGCTGAGCTATGGGCCCTCGGTACCGGTGATTCTATCGGCCGGTCGCGGCCGCGTCCGAAGGTTCCCACGCGACCTGGGGGGCATCGGACCACAGGCGTTCCAGATCGTAGTAGGCCCGTTCCTCCTCGCCGAAGACGTGCACGACGACGTCGACATAGTCGAGCAGCCACCACCCCGCCTCGGCCTCGCCTTCCCGGCGCATCGGCTTCACACCGAGCCCGCGAAGGGCCTCCTCGACGGCATCGATCACCGATCGGATCTGTCGATGAGTGGCGGCCGAGCAGATGACGAAGAGATCGGTGATCACGATGATCTCGTGCACGTCGAGCACCACGATGTCGGTGGCTTGCTTGTCGGCGGCGGCCCGGGCGGCGGCGATCGCCACCTCGCGACTGGGCGGCAGCGGTGCCTCGCCGCCCTTGTTCACCCCTTTGTTCTGGGTCAAGCCGTGAAGTCCTTCCCCACCAGGATCGTGATGTCGCCGACGTTCGATGGTACCGCCGCCACGCGAACACGGCCGACCCCCAATGCGTCCTTCAGCGCTCTCGCCTCCGATTGGTGATCGGGGCCGTTCGCGAACACCTCGGTCTTGGCGATGTCGAAGCTCTGGGCGTTCTGCGACAGCACGATGCGCGATCCGGTCGGGATGATGCGCACGGCGACGGCCTCGCCGACGCCCGGTTCGCCGCTGCCGTTCTGCACGATCACCGGCACGGGAAGGGGCGAGGCGAGCGCGTCGGAGAGCATCTGGTCGAGGGCCGGGTACTCCGGCACGATGATCGTCGCGGTCACACGCTTCGTGGGCATGTCGAGCACCTCGGCCCCTTGCCCGGCCGCGAACATCTCGTTCGCGGCCCGGGCGTCGTCGGTTTCGACGCTGCCGCTCGTCGCGATCTCGGGCGGATCGGCGAGCAACGCGCCGAGCAGGATCTCCCACCGCACGGCGGCGTCGTCGGTCGACCCCGCGAGGAACGCCGTGGCCTGCTCACCGGTCATGGTCAGTTGCCCGGGCCCCAGCACGTCGGCCGTCGTCGGGTAGGCGGCAGGAAGGTTCACCGCGACGCCGCCCGCCGCATCGATCGCCGCGCCGAGATCGCGCAACGGGAGCACCGCGAAATGCTCGATCCAGATGCCACTCATGTTCGACAGGGCGACCCGCATCGAGTCTCCGGGAAGCGCGGCGACCCCCGCGGCCGACGTCTCTCCCTGCCCGGGCACGACCACGGTGAGCTCCGACGACAACGGCATGATGAACGGCGTTCCTCGCGCGGGAACCCCGATGACGGCGAGGAACGGGGCCGGACCCCCGTTGACCTGCAGGGCGAGCAGCGACGGCTCGCCGGCCGCCGCGGACGCGCCACCGGCGGCGCTCTGTGGAGGCTCGTCACCGCCTCCCCGGGCGACGAGGTACGCACCGATCCCGGCGATGACCAAGGCCGCGACCACACCCCACAGCACGCCCCGATGCGTGCGGTGCCTGTGAGCGGCCCGCTCGACCCGAGACGGCCTCACCGACCCCCCCGGGGGACCCTCGGCTCTCACCGGTACAGCCCCGCCTTCTCGATGTAGCTCTTCACACCTTCAGGCACCAGATAGCGGATCGGACCGCCGGCGTGCACCCTCGCCCTGATGTCGGTCGAGGAGATCGCGAGCGCCGGCACGTTCATCACGGTGATGCCCGGGTGCTTGGTCGGTGCGTGCGCCTCGAACGCCTCGAGATCGAAGCCCGGTCGTGTCGCCGCGATGAAGTGTGCGAGCGCCAACAGCTCGTCGGGTTGCTTCCACTGGTCGACGATCTCGAGCACGGCATCGGCCCCGGTCACGAAGAACAGGTCGGTGTCGTCGCCATGCTCGACCTGGAGCTCCCGCAGGGTGTCG
>JAOUEA010000097.1 GCA_029858935.1 Actinomycetota bacterium | reverse complement strand
TTCGGTCGCGCCGCGTCTCACGGATGCGGCGTTGCAGATCGAGGTCTCAGGTGGGGTGACCGAGCGCGGGGCCGCCGATGTGCATCGGTCAGCCTTTCCCCGGCACGAGCGTGCGCAGGTCGACATCGGGGTCGGCCAGGGCCGCGGGGTCGGGTGCGGCCCGGGCCGAGATCAATCCCAACGAACGCCGAACGTCGCGCTTGTGGTCGAGGCTCACGGTCGAGCGCACGACGCCGTCGGCATCGAGCAGGAACGCGCAGAACGACCGATCCTCGAGGGAGCCCCGCACGACCATGCGATCCCAGGTGGCGGCAACCCCGGCCATCTGCACCTGGGAGTCGTACTGATCGCTCCAGAACCAGTGGGGGTCGTCGAAGACCTCGTTCGCGCCGAGCATGTTGCGCGCGGCGGTCTGCCCCATCTTGATCGCGTTGTCGAAGTGCTCCACGCGGATCTCGCCGAACACCGGGTGATCGTGGCGGACGACGTCGCCAGCCGCGAAGACGCCAGGCATCGACGTCTGAAGCGTCTTCCCCACGGGGATGCCACCACCCTGGTCGAGTCCGGTGCCCGCCATGAGCTCGACGCTCGGCTCGGTGCCGACGCCCACGATGGCGACGTCGGCCTCGATGCGATGGCCACCGCCCGTCACGACCGACTCGAGACGGCCGTCGCCCTCGAAACTCGCCACCGCCTCGTTGAACAGCATCTGCACCCCGTGATCTCGATGGAGTCCTTCGAGCGCCCGGCCGATGTCGGCACCGAGCACCCGATACAAGGTGGTCTCGAACACCTCGACGACCGTGACATCGTGGCCGAGCATGCGCATCGAGGCTGCCACCTCGGCGCCGATGAATCCCATGCCCACGCAGACCACCCGGGCTCCCCCGGCGGCCGCCGCCTTGATGCGCTCGGCGTCGTCGGCCGTCCTCAGATCGAACACGCCCGGCAGCGATGCTCCCGGCACGTCGAGCTTGCGGTTGCGGCTTCCGGTGGCCACGAGCAGCGCGTCGAACCCCAGGCGCTCTCCGCCTGCCAGCACCACCTGGTGGTCGCGCACCGCGAGTTGCACGGCGCGCGAGCCCACCCTGATGTCGACCTCGTGCTCGTCGTACCAACTCTCGGGCCGCACGTACTGCTCCTCGAGCGACTGCTCGCCCCGCAGGAACTCCTTCGACAATGCAGGGCGTTCGTACGGGGGCAGTGGCTCGGCCCCGACGATCACCAGCCGCCCGTCGAACCCCTCTTCACGAAGGGTGGCGGCGGCGGTCGCTCCGGCGAGCGAGCCGCCGACGATCACGCAGGAACTGGCGGCCACGAACTCGCCTCACGCCTCGATCTTCAGATCGCCGCCCTCGTCGGAGACCCCGAACACCTCGATCGGCTCCGTGGCCGGCCCCTCGAGCACTTCGCCCGTCGCCATGTCGAAGACGCTGCCATGGCACTCGCACTCGATCGTCGTGCCGTCGATCTCGCCACCCAGCGACAGGTTGCACTGACGGTGCGTGCAGATGTCGCTGAACGCGTGCAACGTACCCTCGACGCGCGAGACCGCGATCTGCTGGCCGTTCACGTCGAACGCCGTCGCGTCGCCCTCAGCGATGTCATCGGCCTTGCCCACGGTGATCCACTCGGCCACTCTGCGCACCTCCCGGTTCGTTCGGCGCCACTCGGCGGACGCCCGTGCACAGAGCTTACGGCGCAAAGGCCGAACGACCGAGGGTCACGACGGAGGTGGCGGCATGGGAGGCGACCGATCGTCGGCGATCGCTCTCGCCCGGGCGCGCAGCACCGTGCCGATGCCGAGCACGGCGTAGAACGCAGCCAGGATCAGGATGCCCACCCGGAAGTCGATCGGCAACAATGCGGGCAGGAAGGCGCCGGCGACCCACGCGAGCTGGAACAGCACCTCGTACCGCACGAACACCCGACCCTGCGCCCCGGGGGGCGCGTGTCGCTGCATCAGACTCTGGAACGCGAGCCGTCCGAACTCGGTCGCGGCCCCGGCGACGAACGCGAACACCGTGAGCAATGCCAGTCCGAACAGCTCGAACGCGAGCACGGCCCCGATGCACGCCGCACCGACCGAGGCGACGACGACGGCTTCCTCTCGCGTCGACCTCGGCACCCTCGGAGCCACCACGTCCGCGACGAACGTGCCCAGCACGCCGGCGCCCGCGAGCACCGCGAACCAGTAGACGGGCGCTCCTTCCTCACGCAGCGAGAACGCGAGCAGGAAGAGCAGGAAACCGCTCGCCGCGCGCATGCCGACGGCGCCGACGGCGGGCACGGCCAGTTCCGGTACCGCGCCGCGTGGGGCGACCTCCCGGCGCGTGACGGGCGACACCCCCGGGTGCGGCAGGCGCAGCGTCAGCATGGCCGATCCCGCGTACACGATCGCGGCTGCGTACAGCGCCGCCGACGAGCCGCCGAACCGGATCGCGGCGAAGGCGACCGGCGCGGCGAGGATCGCGCCGACCGCGGCGAGTCGGCCGAGGCGGGCGTTGGCCTGCATCAGGCCGTCGCCGCGACCCGCGTACGCGATCGTGAGGCCGTTCTTCGTGATGCCGTGCACTTTCGAGAGCACGAGCAGCGCGAGGGCGGCCGGGAACAACACGAGCGTGTCGAACCGCGGCGCGGCGTAGATCGCGATCAGCGCCCGGCCCGCCGCGGACGCGAACGCGATCAGCCGCCGGGGACCGGCCCGGTCGAGCACCGGCACGAGCAGCGGCCCCGCGAGCGCGAGCGGCAACATCGTGATCGCGAGGTACGCCGCCACGCGCAGCTTCGCCTCGCCGATCGGCAGCGAGAAGAAGACCGAGTCCGCGAGCGCGATCGCGAGCATCGCGTCGCCGGCCACGCTCGTGAAGTGGTTCAGGGCGTACCCGTCGATCGCGTCGGTCGAACGCCACATGCGCACGAAGGGGTGCACCGCCCCACGCGCGAGACTCGAGATACCGAACACCGCGAGCTGCCACAGCGGCACGCGTGGGGGGCGGCCCGCCGGAGGCCCGGCCATGGCTGACCTCAGCCCTGCAGCCGGTCGCGCAGCAGCTCCTGCGCGAGCTTCGGGTTCGCCGAGCCGCCTGACGCCTTCATGACCTGACCCACGAGGAAACCGATCACGCTCTCGTTGCCATCTCGGAACTTCCGCGAGGCGTCGTCGTGCTCGGCGAGCACCCCGTCGACGATCGCTCCCAGTTCCCCGGAATCGGACACCTGCCGCAGGCCGCGACGCTCAACGATCGCGCCGATGTCGTCGCCCGTCTCCACGACGTCTTCGAGAGCCTGCTTGGCCCCGGCGCCCGAGATCGCGTCGTCGCCCAACAGGGCGAGCAGGTCGACGAGATGTCGTGGTGTCACGCGCGCCGCCGCCTCGGCCCCGTGCTTGTTCGCGAGGCCGGCGAGATCCTGCGTGATCCAGTTCGCGGCGGCCGCCGGGTCGGCGCCCAACGAGGCCGTCTGCTCGAACAGCCCCGACGCGGTGCGGTCGGCGACGAGCACGCGCACGACCTCGTCCTTCAGGCCGTGTTCGGCGACGTAGCGCTCGCGTCGCGCTCGGGGCAGCTCGGGCAGCGCTGCGCGCAGCTCCTCGATCCACTCGGCCGACGGCTCGATCGCAGGGATGTCGGGCTCGGGGAAATACCGGTAGTCGAAGGCTTCCTCCTTCGAGCGCATCGTCGCGGTGGCACCCGCGTCCTCGTTCCAATGGCGGGTCTCCTGCACGATCGGCTCGCCGGTCTCGAGCGCCTTCGTCTGACGCGAGATCTCGTAGGCGAGCGCGCGCTCGAGCGACCGCATCGAGTTCATGTTCTTGATCTCGACCTTGGTGCCGAGCTCTGTGTCGCCGACCGGGCGCATCGAGACGTTGGCGTCGCAGCGAAGCGAACCCTCCTCCATGCGCACGTCGCTCACGTCGAGCGACTCGAGCGTGGCGCGCAGTTCGCGCAGGTACGCACCGGCCTCCTCGGGCGAGCGGATGTCGGGCTCGCTCACGCACTCGACGAGCGGTACCCCGGCGCGGTTGAAATCGACGAGCGCCGCGTCGGCGTCGTGGATGCGTCCGCTCGGGCTGCCGTGCGTGGTCTTGCCCGTGTCCTCTTCCATGTGCACGCGTGTGATGCCGACGCGGCTGCCCTGGCCGTTGGGCACCTCGACGTCGAGGTGGCCGCCGACGCAGATCGGAAGGTCGTACTGGCTGATCTGGTAGTTCTTCGGCATGTCAGGGTAGAAGTAGTTCTTCCGGTGGAACAGCGAGTGCGGCGCGATCTCGCTGCCGAGCGCGAGCCCGATCGTGATGATGCGCCGGATCGCCTCGCGGTTGGGCACCGGAAGGGAACCCGGATGCCCGAGGCACACCGGACAGACGTTGGTGTTCGGGGGCGCGCCGAACTCGTTGCGGCACCCGCAGAACATCTTCGTCGCCGTGCTGAGCTCCACGTGGCACTCGAGCCCGATCACGGCCTCGTACTCCGTCATGCGGCCAGCCTACCGGCCCGCCCCGACCGACGTACCCGTCACATCGCAGCTCAGGACACCTTGTCAGGGATGCACCAGGCAGATACCGTCCGCGGCCATCGGCCCCCTGGCTGCGGGAGCCCATCCCGGCCGTCTTCGACGACGAGGTGCTACTGCGCGTGGATCTCGTCGACCACGCGACGGTCTCCTGAGGTCGGGTCCAGGGGTTCGGCCCTTCGCACCCGCAGGCACCGGTCGACGGCGAACAGGCGAAGGTTCCGTTGCTCCTTGGCCGGAAGATGGGGCGCGGCCGCAGCGGTCGGAACGAGCTCCGGCTGGTCGACCCGGTACTTGTTTCCTTCGTCGACGATGATGGCCGACCCGCTCGCCAGCACGTTCTTGAGCCAGTCCGTGTCCGGTCCGTAGGGAAGCGAGATGACGAACCCGTCGTCGGTCGCGAAGGCTTCCACCGGCGTTTCATACGGCCGGCCGGTCGTGCGGCCGACGTGTCGGACGATCGAGGCGTATGCGCCCGGCGTTCCGGCCTTCTTCATCGCACGCGGGTTCGTGAAGGCCCGGTTGAAGCGGCGGACGGCATGCACCACCAGCGGGGACTTCGTCCGCATCCCGACGAAGAAAACGATCCCGATCGCCACGAGCATGAGGACCAGACCGACGACGATGGTTGCGATCTCTCTCCACATGGCAGCCAACTCCCGCGTCTTCCCGACCTCACTCAGAGTATGAGCGGCGTTCCACGCTGCTCACACGGCCGAACGCCACGTCGAGACAGGGACCGACGTGCTGCGGGCGTTCGCTCGGGTCCCTGCCCCGCGGACGCGGAGGGATGAGGTGTCCGCCATACGCCGATAGCATCTACTCCGTGACCAGGTTCGTCGTCGACTGCGAGACGCTGCTGAAGATCGCCGCCGGTGAGGTCGAGGTCGCGGCCGAGCACCAGCTGCTCGCCCCGACGCTCGTCCGCTCGCAGGCGCTGTCGGCGCTGTACGAGGCGGCTCGCCGAGGCGAGATCTCCGCCGGTCAGGGGATCGAGCGGGTCACGCGGATCAACTCGCTGAAAGTTCGCTTCCTCGGCGACAAGGTGCTCCAGAGGACGGCGTGGAAGGTCGCCGATGAGCTGGGGTTGGAGACGACCTACGACGCCGAGTTCGTGGCCCTGACGAGGCTGCAGGCGGACTTCTTCGTCACATCCGACCGCGACCTGGCCCACGCGGTCTCGGGCCTCGTCGAGACGGCGACCATAGAGGCGCTCCGCACGGCCTGAACCGCCCGTCCCGCGATCCATTGGGGGAGGCCGGAAGCATGCCGATCCCGACGATGTCTGACTCCGAGATGCGACCGGGAATCGACAGCCCCGACTCTTACCCACCCGACTGAGGGTGTCGCTCGCCTGCGCGAGCGTTCGCGGATGCACCTTGGACCGTACGAATCAAGGAACGCTGGGACGGCGAGGCGCGTCGACGACCGGCTCGGGCGCATGCCACACGGCCTCGACGTTGTTCTGATGCAAGTCGTTGACGAATGCCGCGTAGTACCGCTCGGAGTACTGCGTCCAGACCCCGGGCTCGCCGCGGACGGTCGCGCCGTTTGCGACGGCGGCTGCGAAGAATGCCTCCACGGCGTTTCGACCCTCGGCGGAGAATGCAACATGTGCCGCTGAGGTAACAGGATCCCCACGGCAGATGGTGAAGTCGTCCAGTTCCTCGGCCCCGTAGGAGACGCAGTCGTCCTGAACGTAAAGCTCCTCATAGCCAAGTGGGGCGAGGGCGGCCGTATAGAGCACCCGGCTCGCGTCCAGGTCTGCCACGACGAAGAGCACGTGATCGACGACGACGCGGCGAACCGTCATTGGTTCACGCTATCAACGCCGGGCCTTGGGTCGCTACAGGCGGGAAGCCACGCGCCTACTGGACGGCTGCGCGGGCCGGGGTTGCAGGGGAGCATCGAGTGGGGCGACACCTCGCCCTGATGCGCGAGCGTTCAGGAATGTCCTTGAAGCAGGCGTCGCCCCTAGGAGGTCGTCATCGGCGCGCAGCGATCGCGGTCAGGTCGTCGACGATGTCGGCGAGTGGTCGGCTGGCATCCAGCTCGTGCGTGCAGCCCTCCCTGAGGATCGGCTCGACCCTGGCGAGGTCATCCAGGATCATCGCTCGTTCCAATGGTGTCTTTCCGTAGTCGTTGGTCGTTCTGCGTGCGACCCGGTCAAGGATCACGTCGGAATGGGCGCTCAGCAGGACGACCGCGTCGAAACGGTCGTAGAACACCGATTGGTTCCTCACGCATCCTTCGACGAAGAGCGAGCCATCATCATCGGAGTCCAGCAGCCCCGTGATCCTTTCCTCGACCCAGAGCCACTCCCCGCGATGCAACGCGTCGGAGGACTCAACGTACTCGCGATACTCGCGCCAGCCCGGATCGCCGGTGTCGACGACGCGATGACCGCGCCGGCCAAGTTCGGCGAGAGCCGACGACTTGCCGGTTCCCGACATCCCAGTCACCAAGACCCTCGACATCGGGACAACGCTACCGAGTGCCAGGCGACGACGTGAAGCGGTGGACTTCTCGCTCGTGGCGGCCGAGCGGGAGACTCCACTCGCCGTCTGTCGGCCCATGCAGTCCGTTGGGGGCCAACTATCCTTCCTCGATGCCCGAGGCCGCCCACCACTCGACCGCCAAGGTCTGGACGATCCTCGGCGCTCTCTACTTCGTGTGGGGCACGACCTATCTCGGCATCGAGAAGGTCAACGAGACCGCACCCACGCTCATCGGAGCGTCGGCACGCTTCCTGTTCGCCGGCGCGGTGCTCTTCGCTTGGACGTCCGTCCACACGCGCGAGCGCACGACCGCCACACAGTGGAAGGCCGCCGGGGTCGTGGGCGTCTTCCTGCTGCTCGGGGGCAACGCACTCGTCGCCGTCTCGGAGAACATGGGGACGCCGACCGGCATCGTGTCGCTGATCATCGCCCTGATCCCGCTCTGGCTCGCGTTCTTCGACCGAGTGGTGTTGCGGGCGGCGCCGCTCGGCTGGAAAGTCGTCGTCGGACTCGTCGGAGGCTTCGCGGGCGCCGCGCTCCTGGTTGGCGGCAGCGTGGGAGCCGGCGTGCCACTCGGCGGCATGCTCGTGGCCGTCACGGCGACGTTGTGCTGGACGGCGGGGTCGCTCTACGCCCGGTCGGCCCCCCTGCCGAAGGCCCCCCTGCTCGGCAGCGGCATGCAACAGGTCGTGGGCGGCGCCGTGATCCTGGCGGTCGCCTTGGCGATCGGGGAAGGCGCTGAGCTCGACGTCGCCGCCATCTCGTCGTCGTCGTGGCTCGGCCTCGCGTGGCTCATCGTGGCGGGGTCGTTCGTGGGGTTCAGTGCGTATCTCTGGCTGCTGCGGAACGTACGCACGTCGCTCGTGTCGACCTACGCGTACGTGAACCCGATCGTCGCGGTGACCCTCGGCGCGGTCGTGCTGAACGAGCCGCTGACCGCCCGGCTCTTCGTGAGCGGCGGCATCGTGCTCGCGTCGGTGGCGCTGATCGTGTCGGCCACGGGCGCGACGCGGCGGCCCGAGGATGCGGGCGATCCCGCTGCAGGCGTCGCGCGCGAGATGGCCGAGGGCGCCGAGACCGGCGGCTGACGTTCCTCGCTCGGCGGCCGACCGGCCGCCGCACGACGCGCTATCACCCGACCCCTTCGGGCGGCGGCTGCTCCTCCGCGTCGGCCGGCGGGGCCGGCACCGAGGTCGGCCACGACGTCGTCACGGTGCGGGCGGCGGCCGCGTCGACGCCGAGCACGACCGGCGTCGCCGTTCCCGTGACGTCGACCGCGACCACGTCGAGGGTCTCGCCGCATCCGCCGACCGCCACGAGCACCGTCGTGTCGTCGAGCCACCCCAGCGCGGTCGTGGGCTCACCGGCGTCGGGAAGCGCCCGCCGGGCGACGCGGTCGTTCAGCGCGATCATCGCGGCGCGGTCCTCACAGGTGGCCCCGACGTCGAACGCCAGGGCGTCCCCCGACGGGGGCAGGCGCAGGTTGGAGACTTCCTGGCCGATCTCG
>JAOUEA010000346.1 GCA_029858935.1 Actinomycetota bacterium | reverse complement strand
TCCTTCGTCGACCGGATCGCGGGCGAGATGCAGCCCTTGCTCTTCGCACACGACGACCCGCCCGCGATGCTCTCCGCCGAGCTCGGCGACCTCTCCGGTGCGATGGGCGCGGTGGTGCTGGCGGGCGGCTGACCGCCGATGGGAGAGCCTCGGTTCACGCGCAGGGTCGATCTGAGCTCGCTCGTGCTCTGGTCGCTCACCCCGGTGGTGCTGGCGGAATCCGTTCGGGCGCTCTTCCCGATCCTGTTCGATGCACGAGAGGATTCGGGAGCGGCGGTGGCCGTCGGGATCGCGATCGCCGTGTTCGGTGTCGGGCCGATGATCGGGTCCGCGCTGAGGCGGAGCGTCGGTACCGGGCGAGCCGTGCGGATCTCGCTCGGCGCCCTCGTGGCGGGTCGCCTCGCCATGCAGCTCGTGCGCCCGATCCCGGTCTGGCTCGTGGCGCTCACCGTGGCGATCGGCCTGGCCGCCCTCGCGCTGGAGCTCTCCTCAGCCCGGACGCGGGACCGAGCAGCCGCCTTCGCGATGGCGCTCATCGCTGGACTCGCGGTGGACGCGGTGATCCGCGGGGCGTTCTCCACTGTGGAGGTGGTATGGCAGGAAGAGCTCGCCGCCGCGGTCGTCACGATGCTGGTGTCGATCGCGCTCGTGATCGCGGCGGCCGTGGCTCCCGGTCGCGACGGCCGTCCTGAATCGCCTGCGATGGGACCGACCTGGTCGGTCGTGCTGCTCGGTCCGTTCTTCCTGCTCGAGGTGCTGTACCTGCAGAACGTCGCCTTCGTCACCTCGGAGACAGGGTTCGGGCTCGTCGCAGGGGTCTCCATCGTGCTCATCGGGAATGCGCTCGGCCTCGCGGCGGTCGCAAGAGCGGCCACCGGCCCCACCCCGTGGACACGCGTGCTGTCGGCCACCGCGGCGGTGATGGGGACGGCGCTGCTCGCCCTCGTCGGTGGGCGGTCGGTGCAGATCGTGCTGCCGCTCACACAAGCAGCCGCGGCGGTGCTGTTGCTGCTCGCAGTCGCCGCGAGGACCGATGTGATCAGGACCGCCTGGAGGGCCGACGCGGCGATCGCGCTCGGCATGCTGCTCTTCGTCGGGGCGACCTTCGGCTACCTGATCGACGTCGACGTACCGCTGCCGCTTCCGCGATCGACGTGGCCGATCGCGGCGGGCGTCATGCTGGCGCTCGCGTCGGGTGCATCGATCGACGCGATGCGGTTGCCACGGTTCCCGGCGTTGATCCCGGCGCTCGGCGCGGTGTTGGTTCCCGCCGCGCTGCTCGCGACTGCGCCGACCCTCGCCTCGGCTCACGGCGGTGCCACGACGATCCGCCTGCTCGACTGGAACATCCACGGGGCGGTGAACGGCGACGGGCAGGTCGACCTCTCGACGATCGCCGGCATCATCGCCGCGGAGGACCCCGACGTGGTCACCTTGCAGGAGGTGGGACGCGGCTGGCCGATCACAGGACAGGCAGACCAAGCGCTGTGGCTCTCCAGGGCCCTCGGCATGCACGTCGCGTGGGCGAGCGCCGCGGATGGTCAGTTCGGCAACGCGATCCTGACCACAGCGCCACCGTCGAACGTCCGAGTCGTACAGCTTCCCTACGGCGAGGGACCGCAACAGCGAAGCGCCCTGAGCCTGACCGTGTCCGTCGACGGCGACGGTCGCATCCAAGTGATCGACACGCACCTTCAGAACGGCGACGTGCCGACCACGCGTGAGCAGCAGATCGAAGCCGTGCTCGCACTCAGCGCCGGCGATGCGAACACGGTGATCGCTGGCGATCTCAACATGCAGCCCACCGAGCGCAACGTTGCCATGTTCGTAGGCGCCGGCCTCATCAGCGCACAGGACGGCGCCGGGGACCCAGGCGAGAGCACGGCGCGCGATCCTGCCTTCCCCGGCGATCGTGTCGATTGGATCTGGACAGCCGGAGGCATCTCGGCTTCGAGCTTCACGATCGTCGAAACCGACGCGTCCGATCACCTGCCGCTCGTGGTCACACTGACGGCGACGGAGTGAGGGCCCGTCGTCAGATGGCCGTGCCCGGCTCGCGGCCGAACGCTCGGAACGG
>JAOUEA010000345.1 GCA_029858935.1 Actinomycetota bacterium | reverse complement strand
AGCTCCCAGGGTCCGATCGCGACCCCTTGCTCGACGCGAGCGAGCGTGTCGGTCATGAAGGTGATGATCGCCGCGCCCGCGACGGCACCTGTGAGCGAGGTGCGTCCCCCGATCACGAGCATCGCCAGCAGCGCGAACGTGATCGCGAAGTAGAACTGGTTGGCGTTGAAGGCGATGACGCTTTGCGCCCACAGCGATCCTGCCGCCCCCATCATCGCCGCGCTCAGCAGCCATCCCGCGTACCGAGTGCGAACCACGTTCGTGCCCACGGAGGCCGACGACAGCGCGTCTTCTCTGGCGGCTCGAAGGCGCAGGCCCGGCCCCGATTCCTTGTAGAGGCGTCCTGCCAGCACGAAGCCGACCGCAGCCACGGTGGCCACCACGATCGAGGTCCGGACCGGGATACCGGCGAGCCCGAGGGAGCCTCGCGTGAACGTGGTCGCGTTCTGCAGGAACGTGTGCACGACCACGAGCAGGGCCAAGGTCGCCATCGCCATCGTCGATTCCGTCATGCGGATGATCGCGCCTCCGAAGAGGGCCGCGACCGCGAGCGCGACGAGCGCCGACAGCGCGATCGCCGGTACGAGGCCGAGATCCGCCGTCGCGAGCGACGACGGAAGGTCGGGAAGCTGGGCCGCCTTGACCGCGCCGGGGATCGTCACCAGGGCCGTCGTGTAGGCGCCGATGCCCATGAACGCCACATGGCCGAACGAGACGATGCCGCTGTTGCCGATGAACATCTGGATCGACACCACGAGCATCACGTTGACCAGGAACACCACGTACGTTCGGCTCGACGAGGTGGACCCGAGTCCCTGCACGAGGGCCATACCAGCGACGAGCACGAGTGAGATCAGGGCGGTGCCCCACACGGCGGGCACGAATCGGCTGCGCGGGATCACACCGCTCATACCGCCTCGACCCTCTGTCCGAAGAGGCCTTGCGGCCGCACGTACAGGATCGCGACCACGATCAACAGCGATGCCGCTTGCGCGTAGGGAAGCAGCGACCCCGGCAGCGTCGCCTGCAGGAACACCTCGAGGGTGCCGAGGAAGAACCCGCCGAGCACCGCCCCCCGCAGATTGCCGAGTCCGCCGATCACCGAGGCGATGAAGGCCTGGATGACCGGCACGAACCCGGTCGTGGGGTTCACCGACGTGGTGCGGGCGATCCACAAGACGCCCGCGATGCCCGCGAGCAGGCCCGAGATCAAGAACGCGAGCGAAATCACGCGGTTGGCCCGAACTCCGAGCAATCGAGCCGTCGTGAAGTCCTGTGACGCGGCGCGCATCGCGAGGCCCGACCGCGAGCGGCGCATGAAGGTCGTGAGGGCCACGAGCGAGATCGCGCCGACCGAGGCCGTGATGATCGAGAGCAAGCTGATGCGTACGGGGCCGAGTCGCACGGCTTCGTCGAACAGCTCCGGCACTGGGATGCCCCGCGATCGCACCGACACGGCCTGGCGGAAGGCTCCCTGGATGAGTTGCGCCACGGCGAACGATGTGAACAGCAACGATACGAAGCTCGCGTTGCGCAGAGGTCGGAACGCCACGAGTTCCATCAATACCGAGGAGAGTCCTGCGGCGATCACTCCGACGAGCGCGACGACGATGAACGGAGCCCCGAAGTAGGTTGCGGCGAGCATCGAGTACCCGGTGATCGTGACGAGCTCGCCGTATGCGAAGTTCAGCATGCCCAGGACGCCGTAGACCATGGAGAGCCCGAGTGCGAGCAGGGCGTAGATGCTGCCGAGCGACATCGAGTTCACGAGCTGCTGCACGAACTCCGATGGACTCACGGCATCACCTCAGCCTTCCTGGCTGATGCCGAGATAGGAACGTTCGAGTTCGCCCTCGGCGAGCGTGTCGGTCGAGCCCGAGGCCACGACCGACCCGACCGACAGCACGTACGCGCGATCGGCGATCTCGAGCGCACGGTGCACGTTCTGCTCGACGAGGAGCACCGTGACGCCTTCGGATCGCAGCTCTTGAATCAGCTCGAAGATCCGGTCGACGAAGATCGGGGCGAGCCCCAGCGACGGCTCATCGAGCAGCAGCATGCGCGGGCGAGCCATGAGGGCGCGGGC